>JBKJSJ010000420.1:0-10695 GCA_046595965.1 Ferruginibacter sp. | reverse complement strand
TTCGTTACCTTCTATTTTTACCGGGCGGCCATCTCTTTGTTTTACCACTACAGCAATAGCATCGCCACCATTTACATAAGTAGAAGCATATAAGTTGGCTACTCCAGGAATTACATTGTCTGGTTTTTGCAGATAAGGCACAGATTTTCTCACAGGCATTTCGCAACTGGCAGCCAATGCCGCAGCAGCAGTACTAAAGCCCAGGTATTTTAAGAAATCTCTTCGTGGGGTGGCTACATCCAATATTCCTTTGCCATCCAGTTCTGCCAATGGCAGCAGTTCTTCCTGAAATTCGTTTTGAGAATCCTGTTTAAATCTTTCTGACTCAGTAAGATCTCCAAAATTTTGCCAGTACTTTTTGCTCATAATTTGATGATTCTAATGTGCAAATCTGCAAATGTGCAGATGTGCAAAAGCGTTAATATGCCAATGTTTTTAAAACCGAAATCTTCTACTATATTTTTTGTTTCTTTTGCAGATTTGCATATCTGCACAGTCATCTTAGTAATGACATTTCTGACACTCCGTTCCCCCGATGCTTTCTACCGTTACGCTATCCATTTTTTTATTTTTAATATCGTTATGGAATTTTTCGTAGATGCCGTAGAATTTATTGCCTTCGCCGGTTTCTTTATTTAAAAAATCAACTTTTGTTTCTCTGTGGCAATTGATACACCAGCCCATACTTAAATCGGTAAACTGGTACACCTCAGGCATTTCCTGTATGTTGCCATGGCAGGTCTGGCATTGCTGCTTGCCCACTTTTACGTGCTGGCTATGGTTAAAATAAACGTGGTCAGGCAGGTTATGAATTCTTATCCATTCAATAGGCCTGGCTCCGTCTGGCTGTCCGTCGTTATTATTGTCTGGGTTATAAGATTTGGTAGCGGGGTTCCAGCCGGCATATTCGTAAAGCTTTTGAATTTCGGCGGTACCATCTACCTGTGTACCATCTTCTTTTAATATTTTATCGCCAGCATATTCCTTTATGGCCATGTGGCAGTTCATACAAATATTTACCGAAGGAATGCCAGCATGCTTGCTATCCTGTGAGCTACCATGGCAATAGAGACAACTAATCTGGTTTACACCGGCATGTACTTTATGAGAATAATAAATAGGTTGCTCGGGTTGATAATTTTTGCTGCGACCCAATCCTATGGCACCTTCTATAGTATAATAACCACCCAAAGAAAATAGCAATAAGATACCCGTCATCAGGTATGTTTTATTACGGTAAAATGGAACCGGTTCGCCCCGCAATACACCTTCTTTTTCATCACTAAGTTTGCGCAGGTTGCTGTTTACCTGTAATAATATAAAAGCAACCAGGGCTAAAACCAGGGTAAGTATTCCAAATAGAAGAGAGTTGTCAGTTGCAGGTTCGCCACCGGGTGTTACAGACGGGCCGGCAACGGGTGGCTTATAATCATCCACATATTTCATAATAGCATCAACCTCTTCTTTTTTAAGCGGGAAAGCAGTCATAACCGTTGGCTTCCACTTTTCAAATAAAGTTTTTGCATACGCATCAGTTGCAATCATCTGCGATGGATTAGCCACCCATTTATAAATCCATTCGGCATTTGGAACTCTAGTTGACCAGCCTTGCAAAGCAGGACCCGTATAATCTTTATCTGGTTTATGACAGTTGGCACAATTGGCCTTAAAAAGCGCTTCGCCATCGGCGGCTAATACGGAGGTACTAAAAGATAAAATTGCAAAAAAAAGAAAACTTGCAAAAACGTTGTTAATGATTTTTCTATAGCGACTCATACAGTTATCGGGACTAAAGTGGAAAAATATCCTTACTCGGCTGCAAAAATAAGCTACGAAACCCACAAAATATCAACATTTGATAAATATTTTTTTCCTTACCCAGACTGGTTTTCAGCCGATTGTGGAATGTTTTGTAGGCCTAATGTCATGTATTTGTAACAGCCTGTTTAGGACTGATCTCTGCTAATAATTCAGTGCAAGTTTAATAAAGATTTCTGCACATTTGCAATATGCTTAAAAAATTAAGAGAAAAATGGAAAGTGAATGGAACCAATCTTGTACTCATTCTATTAACCTTTACTGCAGGAGGAAGTTTGTGTGGAATAGCCGGAAAAAAAATAATGAATTTTACTGGCCTTGAAAAAGGAATTACCTGGGTTGTGATATATATTCTTATTCTAAGTATTATATGGCCAGCCTGTGTTTTACTCATTAGTATTCCACTTGGCCAACTTGTTTTTTTTAAAAAATATATTGCAAAAATTTTTAGTTCGTTTAAAGCAAAAAAAAGTAAAGGGCCAGCAGGCAGGGAGCAAAACAACCTGGCAATTTTTGCCAGTGGTGCCGGTAGCAATGCAGAAAAAATAATTGAATACTTTAAGAATAATTCTACTATAAAAATTGCACTTATTGTTTGCAATAAACCTGGTGCAGTGGTATTGAAGATAGCGAAGGAAAATAATATCAATATTTTATTAATTGAAAAGCAACCATTCTCATCCGGCGATGCTTATATAAATGAATTAAAAAAATATAATATTAACTGGATTATTCTTGCGGGATTTTTATGGAAGCTACCACTAAAATTAATCCAGTCATTCCCCAACAGGATCATTAATATACATCCTGCACTGTTACCAAAATTTGGAGGCAGGGGCATGTATGGTGAGCGTGTACACCAGGCAGTTATTGCCGCCAAAGAAAAAGAAAGCGGCATCAGCATTCATTATGTAGATGAAATATACGATCATGGGGAAGTTATCATGCAGGCCCGCTGCCAAATACTGGAAACAGATACCCCAGAAATGCTGGCACATAAAATTCATATATTAGAGCACCAGCATTTTGCTGAAGTAATAGAGCAGGAAATTTTAAAAGCGAAAAAGTAGTTAAAACAAAAACATCTTCCGCTGCTTTAAAAATTACAGCCTAATATTGACTCACAAAAAATATTTTTTGCACAAAATTTTACTCATCCTTTTTTTTAGCGGCAGTTCGTTCCTGCTTCGGGCACAGTTTACCGTTAGTGGCACTGTATTGGATAAAACAAAAATAAACCGTGTAGAAAATGTGCGGGTGGTAAGTACTGGCGGCATGTTTGCCATCACCGATTCTATGGGCAGGTATAGTATTTTGGTGCAGCCCGGCGATTCTCTTTCTTTTATCTTTAATAATAAACCCACACAAAAATTTCCTGTAAATACAATTACCAACCCGCAGCAGTTTGAAATTTCTATTCACCTGGCCATTGAAAGTAAATACAGTGTGCTGAAAGAAGTAATTGTTTATTCGAAATCTTATAAACAGGATTCATTGGAAAACAGACAGACTTATGCCGATGTGTTTGATTATACCAAACCGGGTCTCTCTACTTCCATCGTTCCAGGCGGCGGGGCAGGTGCCGACGTAAATGAACTCATCAATATTTTCCGGTTCCGCAGAAACAAAAGAATTAAAGCATTTCAGCAGCGGCTGGAAGAGCAGGAACAGGAGCACTATGTAAACTATCGTTTTAATAAAATATTAGTGGGCCGCATCACAGGATTAAAAAGCCCGGCACTGGATAGTTTTGTAGTATGGTACCGGCCATCTTATGAATTTGCACAGGCAAGCAGCGAACTTGTTTTTAATCAGTATATTTTAAATGCATCGTACCAGTTTAAGAAGTTAGGATTTGTTTCTTACGGAAAAAAAGAAGAATAATCTTTCTCGCTACGCTTCATTTCAATATCCCCTAACTTTATTGAATGAAAAATTTACTGCTTATTTTTCTTTTCCCGCTGGCACAATGTGCAGCACCCATTTCATCTTCTCAAATAAATGCCTGGGAAGCGCAGGCTAAAAATGTAAGCATCATCCGTGACAACTGGGGCATACCGCATGTATATGGAAAAACAGATGCAGATGCAGTTTTTGGTTTGATGTATGCGCAGTGTGAAGATGATTTTAATAGAGTAGAGACCAACTACATTGAAAAACTTGGGCGGCTTGCAGAAATAAATGGCGAAGCTGAGATCTACAACGACCTGTACCTGCGCCTGCTCATAGACAGTGCAGATGCCATGGCAGATTACAACAAAGCACCGGCCTGGTTAAAAAAATTATTGGATGCACACGCCGATGGTATTAATTATTATCTCTACAAAAATCCACAGACAAAACCGCTTTTACTAAAAAAGTTTCAACCCTGGTATCCTTTGTTGTGGACCGATGGCAGCATTGGTGCCATCAATACAGGAGGTGTATCAGAAGAGGATGTGAAAAATTTATACAGTGGGAGTAATGATACGCTTGCATACCAACCAAAAAAGTTTGAAGAAAACTCAACGGGTTCCAATGGTTTTGCTATCGCCCCATCCAAAACACAAAACGGAAATGCGCTGTTGTACATCAACCCTCATGTTACTTTTTATTTTAGACCCGAGGTACACATGGTAAGCGAAGAGGGACTCAATGCCTATGGCGCTGTAACCTGGGGGCAGTTTTTTATTTACCAGGGCTTTAATGAAGACTGCGGTTGGATGCATACCAGCAGCAATGTAGATGTGGCAGATATGTACATTGAAAAAATAAACAAAGGAGCAAACAGTTTAACGTATGAATATGATGAACAACAAAAAAAATTAATAACAAAGCCCATCATTATCCGGTACAAAAAAGATAACAGAATGCTCACTAAAAACATTCCTGCATTTTATACAGGCCACGGCCCGGTGATGGCCAAAATAAATGAACAATATATAAGCGTAAAAGCCAGCAACCGCATGATGAGCGGATTGATACAAAGCTGGCAGCGTACCAAAGCAAAAGGGCTGGAAGACTATAAAAAAATTATGGAACTAAAAAGCAATACCAGCAACAACACCGTGTTTGCAGATAACCAGGGAAACATTGCTTACTGGCATGGCGACTATGTGCCCATAAGAGACACGACCTACAACTGGGGGCAACCGGTAGATGGCAGCATATCTAAAACAGAATGGAAAGGACTGCACGAAGTAAAAGATATTGTGCAGGTAATGAATCCTGCATCAGGTTTTATACAAAACTGCAACAGTACCCCTTACACAGCAAGTGGTATGAGCAGCCCGGTTAAAAATAAATATCCAGCTTACATGGCTCCAGACGGAGAAAATTTTAGAGGCATTAATGCTGCACGCCTGCTTAGCAAAGAAAATAAATTTACCATTGATAAACTCATTGCAGTGGGCTACGACAGTACCCTGGCTGCATTTGAAGTTTTAATTCCTGCACTTTTAAATTCCTTTAATAAAAATGTGCTGCCCTCAGATTCTTTATATGCTGTATTAAAAGAACCCATTGGTGTTTTGCAAAAATGGAATTATAAAGTAGGAGAAAATTCTGTGGCCACTACGCTTGCTATAGAATGGGCAACGCTGCTGAATGAAAGTATCCGCAAGGTCTATATAAATGAAGGAGAAGCAGACCAGGTAACAGCTACCAAAAAATTTGCAGCCACTGCATCTGCCAAAGATTTATTAATACCCCTAACTACCATTGTAAATGAGCTGCAAAAAATTCATGGCACCTGGCAGGTAGCATGGGGAAGCATCAACCGCTACCAGCGCATCAGCAGCAACATTTATTTAAACTACGATGATGCCAAAGAAAGTTTCCCCGTAGCTTATGCTTCGGCACTATGGGGAATGCTGCCTGCATACAACAGTGCTTACATAACCGGAATGCATAAACGCTATGGCGTAAGTGGAAACAGTTTTGTATGTGCAGTAGAGTTTATAAAAAAAGATTCTGCAGGCGCAAAAAAAGTAAAAGCCAAATCTTTGCTGGCTGGTGGAGAAAGTGGAAACCTTGCTTCCAAACATTTTAATGACCAGTTATTAATGTACACAAAAGGACAGTTTAAGGATGTATTGTTTTATAAAGAAGATGTGATGAAACATGTGGAGCGAAACTATTATCCCGGAGAATAATTTTTTCTACATCCCTGTGTTGGTTAGCCTGAAATTAATGTAGCAGATAATTTACGCTGGTAAATTTTTAATTCTATCTTTAAATTCCTTATCGGGTTATAGTTTCCTTTTCAGATTTATCATAGATAGAAACAAGATAAACAATTGCAGCAATTATTTTTATACAGGTAATAACTCTTGCTCCTCCACTTTTACCTCTTCCTTTAGAAGAAACAGCAAGACGAATTTTTATGCATCTTTACCAAGTGGAGTTCCGGTTGTGGGATTAACAATTAGTTCTTCTGCCAGGTATGCAATATCTTTTTTTAGAGACGGATATTTCTTAGCCAGTTTCTTAGCTTCAGCTAAAAATTCAGGAGTAGCGGCTATGCTAAAGGGCATCAAGTAATTGTTTGAGGGAAATAGATTTTAGTTTGCCTTTTTCTATTTCATTAACCTGCTTCATTCCTTTTTCTACCGATGTAAGAATCCGGGATTTTCCATTGCTGGTTTTTGTTTTCTTTAATTTCGCTGTTATTTTTTCCCATTCATTTATTGGTACAAATACGCCTACCGCTTTGCCCTTAGCATCAAATGTATATTGAAATGACATGCTGTTTAATTTTAGTAATGATAAAATAATTTTGATTGTAAAAAGGTGCTCCAAATTTTGGGAGGATATGTGCTAAAGAAAGAATTAAAAAAATAAAATTACCTTACAAACATGAAATACATAATTATACTGCTTATTCTTCCATTATCCCTTTTAGCTCAAACAGGCCAATACGACGTGCTCATCCGGAACGGAAAAATTATTGATGGCACCGGCAATAACTGGTATTATGCAGACATAGCCGTAAAAGATGGAAAAATAATTTCTATCGAAAAAAATATTATTACTTCTGCTACAAAAACCATTGATGCCAAAGGATTAATTGTGGCACCGGGTTTTATTGATGTACACACCCATATAGAAGGCAACGAAGCCAAAACGCCTACGGCAGATAATTTTATTTATGATGGGGTTACAACCGTTATTACAGGCAATTGCGGTGCATCTAATATTGATATTGCAAAATATTTGCAGTGGATTGATTCTTTAAAACTCTCCGTAAACCTGGCTACATTAATTGGACATAATGATGTGAGAAAAGCAGTGATGGGCCGTGCAAACCGGGATGCCACCGAAGCAGAATTAGTGCAAATGGAAATCATTGTAGACAAAGCCATGAAAGATGGGGCAGTAGGTTTATCTACAGGATTAATTTATATACCCGGCACCTATACTAAAACACCGGAGATAATTCGCCTGGCAAAAGTGGCCGCAAAATACAATGGCGTTTATGCATCACACATGAGAGATGAAGGCGACAGTATAACACAAGCCATTGAAGAAGCACTCAGCATTGGCAAGGGAGCAAATATTGCTGTAGAAATTTCGCACTTTAAATTAAGCGGCCAGCAAAACTGGGGAAGAAGCAGCCAAACACTACCTATGATAATTGCTGCAAGAAAAGAAGGACTGGATGTTACGATAGATCAGTATCCCTACACAGCCAGCAGCACATCGCTCAGCACTTTATTGCCGGATGAAATTTTAGCGGATGGGGAAGATTCTGTAGCAGTAAGATTAGCCAGGCCCGAAATAAAAAAACAAGTGACGGCTTATATTATTAAAAAATTAAAGAACCGTAAGCTGAAACATTTAAGTTATGCGGTGGTGGCTAACTACAAAGCTGACAGCAGCTTAAATGGAAAAAGTATTGAAGCGATTAATCTATTAAAGGGCAGAAAACACAAAGCAAAAGATGAAGCTGCAACCGTAATGGAAATGATGATAAACGGAGGAGCCAGTATGGTTTTTCATGGTATGAGTGAGCAAGATGTGAAACAAATAATGCAATACCCTTTTAACATGATTGCAAGTGATGCCAGCATAAGAGCTTTTGGTGTAGGAGCCCCGCACCCCCGTGGCTATGGCACCAATGCAAGGGTGCTGGGTAAATACGTAAGAGAAGAAAAAATAATTTCCCTGGAAGAAGCCATCAGAAGAATGACTTCTTTACCAACACAAAAATTTCAATTAAAAAATATTGGTTTATTAAAAGAAGGAATGAATGCAGACATGGTAATTTTTGATGAGGCAGAAGTGACAGATAAAGCTAGCTTTGAACAACCACATGCCTATTCCAAAGGATTTTATTTTGTAATTGTAAATGGAGTGGTAACTGTTGAGAACGAAAATCATTCTGGCGCAAGAGCTGGAAAGGCATTGAGGGGCGCAGGCCTGGTAACATGGAAGCACATAAAGTGATGTGGTAAAAAAATTCAGGGCAATGCTGTATGGGGCAATTAATGATTAATATTGTTGTTCATTTTTCAATCTGTTTTTGAAACCAATTCAAATAATTTTCCAGTTGCCACACCAGGTAATAAGGCAGGTTAAGTAATTTATATTTTTTTCCGGTTATAGTAGTCGCCTCTGTAATACTTATTTCTCCTGCGTAACCAGTTTTCCAATTCTTTTATTAATGACCTTATAAACATGTAATGTAGTTAGGGCAAATATTAATACTATTTGTAACATAGTATGGGTAAAATAATCTCCATATTGTCATAGAGTGAGGGCAGTTAGGTTTAAAGGCTGAAAGAAAGCTAATGGATGACGATATTTTAATTTTTAAAATGTAAAGCAAACACAATTATTTATACATACAACACCTGCCTATGCTCACTAAAAAATATTTTGCGTTTAGATTTTTGTAAAACTTTCATGGTTACTTCGCTGCCATCTGCGGCATACTTCTGCTGGTATACCTGGAAGTAATCGTTCACCCCTTTACTATGGAGTTGTTTGTAAAAAATACGGGCATAATTTACCACTTCATTTATAAGCTTTGTAATTTTTGCTGCAGGTATTTTGCCGGTAATGCTTAGTGGATGAATGGCTGCCCGGTACAATGCTTCGTTCCTTATCTTGTTACCCACACCGGTAAATATATCCTGGTTCATCAATACATCATCAATCGTTTTAGCTGACTGTTTTTTCAGTAGTGTTTTTACCCAGGTTCTATTAAAGCCGGGGCTAAGAATATCCGTACGCCAGTCATATATTTCTTTTAAAGGTTTTTCCAGTTTTACAGCTTTTACCACATACCCATTTATTTCACTTGTGGCAAATTCCAGGAAAAAAGAACGGTTTACTTTTTTTCTTTCGTTAATAAGAATATCTCCAAATAAACCGAGGTGCACCCTTACTGTACCATTGGCAAATACAAACAGCAGGTGTTTACCCCAGGTTAAAATCTCCAAAAGTTTTTTCCCTTTTATCCATGTTGCCGGCATATCTCCGTAACCTCCGGCATTTTTTACCAGCTTACCCTTAAAAGGCGCCAGTCGATCTTTGAGGTGGAGTATAGAAGGTCCTTCGGGCATGAGTATTTGTTTGAATATCCGATATTAAGTTAGACAAGAATTTTTAACCGGCAATCATTTTTTCATATTGTGTTGGCAGTACGGTAGCTTGTTTTATCAATGCTGGTTTAAAGTCGAACCTCTTCATTTTTTTGTTATGTGCAGCATTTTCTATGAAGATCTTACAACCTTCTTTAAAAGATAAATAAGCAACCCCCTGTTTATGGTTATGCATACTTATTTGCGCCATTAATTTCCAGTGACGGCAAATTTCTTTCCACACATACCAGAGAGAATTGGCCGGGTCGTAAATATGCGTGGGCTCGCTGCCGCTGCCATTTAGCTCAATAATAGCAAACTGCTCACCCTGCTCCAGTTGTTCCCAGCTATTAAACCTTATATCTAATCTGCCAAAATAAAACCCGGGAAATCGTTGGCAGCATTTATCAATGACTGCAGTAAGAGTGGGGTTAATGCGTTGTGCTGCATTTATAAAATAAGAACCCCGGGCATGATTGCCAATATCTACCAGGAGTTTTGTTTTGCCGGCCGGTAAAATTTGCTGCATGGTGGCCGCATCAATAATTTTTTGCAAAGATTTTATCTGTAAAAAATAGCGGCTGTTTTGCTGCAGCAATTGGTAAATACAATCATGACCATTGCCTGTTACCTGCACAAATTCCTTTTGCACAATCCCTGTAATTCGTCCTTTTTTTTCTGCAGGCAACCGCACATAAAAGATACCTGCTTCCAAAGCATAATTTATTTTTTCCTGCACAATATAAGCAACAGGGCAACACTGATGATAGGCCTCAAGTTGTTCTTTATTATGTAGTATAGCAACGCCTTTGCCTTTACCGCCAATATCTGGTTTAGCAATAAATGGAAAATTAAATCGCTTCATTACTGTTTTGTAAACAGTTAAAAAAGATTCAGCAGGATTCACCAATAATGTCTCAGGAAAGAAATCTATGGGAGCATCCCCATCAATTTCCCATTTACTCTCCATTAAAAATCCGCCGTTTTTAATACCCGGATTGGCAGCATTAAAAAAGAAAAAGCTTCTGGCTTTTAGCCATAGAAATACCAGGTAAGGCAGTACAGGCAAATACAAAACCGCACTGCTCCAATATTCCCAATGCATTAGTTTTATAAAAAAAAATCTGCTTCGCAATTGTATGTTAGTAAAAATATTCATACCGTTTGCAATTGGTGAGATCGTTTCAGTAAAACCTTACTCTCTTTTTGCTGCAATAAATCGTGGTAGTTAAAATTAAAAAAAACTGGAAATTGTTGTATCAATGATATGCTGAGTGTTTGAATTTTTTCATTCCGTTTCATCACAAATCCA
>JBKJSJ010000141.1:0-9918 GCA_046595965.1 Ferruginibacter sp. | reverse complement strand
CAGGTTTTGATTTGATGATTCCGGTTTTCTTAACAGTAAGCGAAATTGAATTTTCAATTCATTGTTTGCAATAACCCGGCCACAATTTAAATTTATTAAAAAGAGAAGGAGTTTATTAAAGATAAATGGATCTTTTATTAATAACTTATATAAAACCAGCGCAATTTTATTTAATTTTTATTTAGAATACTTATCACTAATAAAGAATATAAAAAGATAAAACATAACAAAAGATGTTGATTTAATGAACCGGAGAGATTTTATGCAATACACTACCGGCACAGATATCAAAAGTTTTAAATATACCTTTTCACCCAGATCATTAATAACTCATAAAATAAACCAAAAAAAATGGCCGTAAATAAAAAGTGGAAGGTAACTGGGGTGACTGATGGGAATCTGAGTTTTTTTAATGAATCTAAAAGTGAATATTATACCGACTATACCCATAAATAGTCCAATCGCTTTTCTATCTGCATAATACCATCTAATATTCACAAGTAATCCTCCCCGAAAAAATCGGGACAGGTCGGACTACTTTATAAATAAATATGGTATTACAATTTTTTACATGCAGCTTTTTTCGTTTTGAATAAAATAAAAAATATTAATTATCAGAGAAATCATTTATTTTCTATAAAAATGTGCCAGAATAATTTTGTACCCGGGGTAGCATGCACAACGCTCCCACTAAACTTTTTTTGTGCTGCATATTTTTGATCCCTTTGTTCCAGGAGATAATATTGTATGTAAATTTTTGTTGCTGGCTCCACATTATTTAAATACTTTATACAGGGTTATTAAACCAGCGTTGTGTACTTTAAATTTATGAACAGCCACAAAGTCTCACAATGCTTTATTACATCGATTTATAAATTAGCCCAATACTTTTCTATACCGAAATATTCCGGTACAGGTCGGCATTTACCAAACCCTACCGCACAAAAGCCAACCGAAATTTTAGCCTCCACACATTGGCCTAAAATGAAATTCCGTCTGGTATTACAGACCGACAGGAATCATTCATTAAAACAAACAAAGATTTTTAATCTAATGCTATCGCCAGGGTTGGGGAAGTATAACAGCAGAAATAAAACTAATTTTGAGACAGCACGCCGGTATTTACATAATAATGATAGGCTGTGCCCCCATCGAACTGTAGCCATGTTGTTGCATTAAAAGATCCATTACCAATCGTATTGCCGGTTATTTTATAAGCTTTTAATGCAAGCAGGTTTCTGTTCCAGGTGAGCGGCACTCCGCTGATGCATGTTTCGGGCCCCAGGTTTTCATTTTGTAAAAAATATGCCTGGTTTATTCCAAAAACTTTCCCCATTCCTGTTTCATCTATACATACTGCTGTTTGCTCATCTATTCCTATTCCCTTAGCATCAGTATAATTCCAGTCTTTCATCATTCTTGCAAGGAAGGTAATCAGGCGGCCTTGCCTGTCCCGTTGGGTAAAATGAGAATCGGTAATTGTGTTTTGCAAAAAAGAGGATGAAATAAAATCATTCTGACCAATAGCCATGTATCTGTTGTATGGATTTTTTAAAGCCTGCGCTGAAGTAACTGTTCCGTTTTGGGCACTAAAATAATTTGTGCCCAGTACAGCAGTACCCGCACTGGTACCTCCTACGGTTACTTTTTTTGTATTGATTAAATAATTAATGGCGTCTTCAGTGGCCGAATTTTTCCAGTAGTTCACATAGTCCCACTGATCGCCGCCTGCAATGAACAATGCTTCGGCATTTCGTATTTTTTGTACCACGCTGCTAAGGTCTGCTTTAGCCCTGCTATCTATGATGATGGTTTCTACAGAGTTTACGCTTACCATATCATACATGTACTGGTTGTAGCCGTCTGCGCCTGAAGAACGGATCACTACTACATCCCCACCATTGGCTCTTTGCAAAAACCATTGAATGGCGGCATCTACGTCTGTACTGCCACCCATTAATAGTAACCCTGCAGTTGCAGTGGAAGTTACATCAGCCGCATCACCGGTTAAATAAGTAACCACCGCTGGCACAGGTTTTAAATCGCTGGCCTTTAAACTTTGCGGAATCGTATCTTTCAAAGCGGGTACAATTCCTTCATTTTTTGAGCAGGCCAATAAAAAAATAGTCGTACTAAAAAAAGAAACCAGGAGCAGTTTAAATTTTTTCATGTGCTGTAGTTTTAATAAAGGAGTAAAATATAATAAATTAATGAGAAGTGAAATGTTTTATTATATGGATTCAAATCTAAAAGACAGGAATATTTAAATGGTCATTTAAAAATCACGCATTAAAAAGGCAGCTCGGTATTTTGCCCATTCACCATTGATTATTGACTAATTGACCATCACCTATCGCCCCTCAGTTCTTCACCAACCCGGTATATTGTTTATTTATTTTATCCATGATATACCCGCTTATCCAGCCTACATAAGAATAGCGGGGAAAAATAAATTTTTTGGAAGGGTTAATGCTGTTTACCTGTTGTATTAATTCATCTAACCAAATTGCGCCAGCAAGCAAAGCTTTTTGATCGAAGGTTTTTAAAACCCGGCTAATATTTTTCTGCGATGCACGGGCATCTTCTACATTTGAAACCAGGGCTGCATCCGGTTGTGTAATGCTGGCAAAGCTGGAATAAATTAACCGGCGAAAAGCTGCAATATCTGCATGACTGATCTCAACATAATTATCCCTTATTTTTTGCGGGTGTATCAAAGAAGCTATGGCCCACACAATACCACCAGACAGGTACACTATCTCTCTTGATTTAAAATCCTGCTTATTGGCAAATTCATAAACCATCACTCTGCCAAGGCTATCTTTAAAAAGTTTTTCTGCCGCTTGCAAAAAGCCCTCCATATCATGGGGTGTTTTAGATTCTATCAGCCGTTGAAATGATTTTGTACCTAAAGGAAAAGTGATGGGAACAAAAACTTTACCTGCATTAAAATAACCTCCTTTGGTATTGCCGCTTCCCACATCCAACTGGTCGGCGGTTAACCGGTTCTTTTGCGGCACAATGCCCAGGAAGCTAAGCTCCGATTCTTGTTCAGGCGTTATGTATTGAATTTTTATTGCAGCATCAAGATCTGTGGGTCGTACAATATTGGCAAAAAAATCTACTTTTTTGTATTTATCCAACTCCTGTTTTAATCCACTGCTGATAACAATATGAGTTTTATTAGCTGGAACCTGGTATCTTTTTTTAATGATATTGTAAAAGACGGTTACCGCATCAAATGTTTCTTTTTCGCTTTGGTAAGAGAGAGATGCTGCATCGGTATTAATGCTGGAATCTATTATTAAAGTATAATCATATTCCCTGCTCTTGCTCAGTTTTACTTCTATCACACTAAGCTTAATTCCCTTGGCACCAATTTCTACCCCGGCATACAGATCACCAATGCCCTGGGCAGCTTTTAATAAACTTTCCACCACATTTGCTATCACCATGAGTTTCTGGCTACGGTACAATTTTATAGCCTGACTGTAATAACTAACAGCCAATACCTGCTGATCAGATTTGCTGTATAGGTTTCCCATACCCTCGTATGCTAATGCCTGGTTATAAAGATCTTTGCTGGCTCTGGCATTTTGCAATCCCTTTTTAAAATATTCTTCTGCAGCTTCAAACTGCTGTGCTTCCAGTAATGAAGTAGCCGTTTTTAGCATGCGGGAAGTAGACTGGCCTTTAGTAAGTTGTGCCTGGGCAACACTGCAGGCAAACAATAATAATACAGGGAGCATTCTTTTGAGTAGCATGTTTGTTGTTGTTTTTATACTTGGTTAACTTTTTGGATGGGTATGGTCAGTAAGCATTACGCTGTGCTAAAACTTTAAACTATATGAAGGGTTTCTAAGTAAACAAAAGTAAAAGATTCATTCACGGATTCCGCTAAATTGAATGCTCACTTGTAAACAGTTTTTCAACAATTTTTTATTTGCTCCAATGGCTGCTCAACTACCTAAGCTTTTTAAAGTAATCGGAAAAATGCTAACCCTCCCTGCCATTAAAAAATAGCTACTGCTGATTTTTTATAATTTCTTTGTTTAAATTTTTATAGCCCGGCTTTAATATATACATTTAGAAAAATGCTTTTACAATATCCTGCTATAAAACCCTGTTTATTTTTTCAGCCTCACTGCTAATAAGTGTAGTGCCAGGTTACCCATTTTACTTTAAACAATTGTGTATGAAATATTTTATTATTCTCCTGTTTGGCTGTTTTATTTTTCAATTACTTGCAGCACAAAACTGCTTTATTAAAAATGTAACGATAATAGATACCCGTACGGGCAAGCTACTGGCGGGGCAAAGTGTTGTGATTGAAAACGGCTATATCAAAAGCATCGATAAAACTAAAAACAGTAAAGATCCGGTCCATACTCCCGTAATAGATGGTAGCGGTAAATTTCTGATGCCTGGTATGGCAGATGCGCATATTCATTTTTTTCAATCGGGAGGAATCTACACCCGGCCAGATGTGGTAGATCTGCGCAAAAAAATGCCTTATGAAAAAGAAGAAGCATTTGGGCTTAACAATGCCACGGATTACCTGCAGCGATACCTGCGGCTGGGCATTACCACCGTGATAGATGTGGGCGGACCCTTTGCTAATTTTACTATCAGGGATTCTGTAAGCAAAACCATTACCGCTCCCAATGTATTGGTAACCGGCCCGCTTTTTTCTATGGTAGAAGATGATTTTTTTGGAAAAGATAAGCCCATAGAAAAAATTACTACTGAAAAAGAAGCAGATGTATTATTTAATAAAATGACGGCCCGCAAACCAGACTTTATAAAAATATGGTACATATCCAATGAGGCAAACCCACCCGAAAAAAACTTTGCCCTGGTAAAATATATTGCTGATAAAACACATGGACAGGGATTAAAATTAGCAGTGCATGCCACCGAGCTTAAAACAGCACAACTGGCAGTGGAGGCCGGTGCTGACATACTTGTTCACAGTGTAGATGATGCACTGGTACCAGATGATTTTGTAAAAAAATTAAAAGAAAAAAACATCACATACATTCCTACCCTCATTGTAGGTATTAATTATTACAAAAGTTTATCGGGTCGCCTCCCTCATCACCAGCAGGACCTGGCATGGGCCAATGCATTTACTTATGGTTCACTTACCGATCCTGAAGCTATGGATAGCATATCCCTGCCACCGGTATTGAAAATGCTGCGGAGAATTAGTTTACCGGAAAGCGAAGAAAAGTCTATCGTTATTATGCAGGCAAATCTAAAAAAATTGTATGCCGCAGGAGTAAACATTGCCACCGGAACCGATGCCGGCAATATAGGTACCATGCATGCATCCTCTTACCTGCAGGAGTTGCAGGCCATGCAACTTGCAGGGCTGAGCAATGCAGCAATTTTAAAAGCCAGTACTATAAATGTGGCTACAGGTTTTGGAAAAGAAAAAAGCTGGGGCAGCATAGAAAAAGGAAAGATGGCCGACCTCTTATTGCTAAACAAAAATCCGCTGGAGGATTTACAAAACCTGAACAGCATTGCCATTGTTTTTAAAGCAGGTAAAATTTTAATGCCCGATTCTATCTTGCACGAAACACCAGAAGCCATTGTGCAGCGGCAACTGAATGCCTACAATGCCCGCAATATAAATGCCTTTGTAGATACTTATGCAGATGATATTGAACTCTATGATTTTCCTTCAACCTTAATTTCCAAAGGAAAAGAATCGATGAGGAAAGAATATGAAGACATGTTTAAACAGGTAAGTAACTTGTATTGCCAAATTGAAAGCCGCATTATAATAGGTAATAAAATTATTGACAAAGAAAAAGTGAGAGTGGGTAATCAAACCATTTATGCGGTGGCGCTGTATGAAGTAGAAAAAGGGAAGATTAAAAAAGTAACATTTATCAGGTAAAATTTCTGATTACCTATTTTATAAAAAAAATGACTCCAGGCTAAGGTTGAATAGGTATGCAGTCAGCAAAGGCGAAAAAGAAAGGGGCTACTGAAAAAAAGATGTTTAAATTTTGCTGAAAGCTTTTGAGTATTATTGAGCGGCACTGATGAATTGTGGAGGTAAAAAAAATAAATTTTATTAAAATTAAATGGGAGCAAATTACAGCCAGCAAGTGTTTTCGGCAGATAATGTTAGGGTTATCTTCGCTCCCACTTTAAAATCATTGCCCCGGGTTTGAACTCTTATTAATTGGTTGCCTACCTGCACATCGATCGTATAATAACTTCCCCAAAATAATATTGTTTGTATGATACCCTGAATGCCATCCTTATTTTGGTTGCTGATGCTTATTTGCTCCGGGCGTATTAAAAGTTTTTTTTGGCTTATTAAATTAACCGGCCAACCGGCAAATGCAGGGTCTGCATTTACATTTGCCAGGTTGTAAGAACCTAGCAATCCGGCACAATATTCGTCTATGGGTTGCTGATAGACCTGCCCGGCACTTCCCTGCTGCACAATCTGCCCGGCTCTCATCAGCATTACCCTATCGGCCCAGGATAGAATATCCAATGCATCATGCGATACAAGAATACAACTGATCTCCAATTTTTCTCCTACATCCTGCAGCACTGATTTCATCAAATTTTTATGCTGCATATCCAGGTTGCTAAAGGGTTCATCCAGCAGTAATAATTTTGGAGAAGTACTCAGCAATCTTGCAAGCGCAATGCGTTGCTTTTCTCCGCCGCTAAGTTCATGTGTGCTGCGCTGCAGCAAATGAGTAATGCGGCAGATGGCATAAATACCTGCGGCCTCCGATGCAGTTAATTCATTGGCCATTTGCAGCACTTCATAAACCTTATAATGATGGCGCAACTCAAAGTACTGGCTCAGGTAAGCTATATTTTTATTGCCGGCTATTAATTGTTCATCGGGGCCTTTTACGTTTTTACCATTCAATAAAATTTGGCCGCCTGTGGGTTGCATTAAACCTGCGATCATTTTTAGCAGGCTGGTTTTTCCCGATCCGGTTTCGCCGGCAATGGCTATTTTTTCAAAAGGCTTCTGTGAAAAATAAATATCTTTTACTACCCAATGATCGCCTTCTATTTTACTAATGCCCGATACAGATAAAAATGCCATGCCACGAAAATAACCAATCCTGTTTTATATGAAAATAATTTTATCGCTTTTCATTATAATGCATTTTGTACTTACATTCCGGGGCATGCAAGTTGGCTGAATGAAACCCTGATACATGGAGATGTACTGTGATAACAATCATATTTTTTTATACTCACAAACATTTTCATAAACCGGTGCTTTAAATATTTTTACTCTAATTATAAATGGGGCCGTTTTGTACAGGCAGCATCTGCCTATTATAAAGGAATAATAATGAGCCTTCAATGGTAACAAATTTTGAATTAAGGATAAGCGTACAGTAGCAATGGAAGTACTAAGATGAGTTGAATAAAGCTTAAACCGGTGAGGATAATCAAAGATTGCAATGATGATGGTCAGCAGTTGCCGGTTGGGTTATAGTTAAATTTACTTATAAGCATAACCAATTTCAAAATTTTATAAAAAATATTATCATGAAAACAATATTAGTTGCTACCGATTTTTCATCTACAGCTTCCAATGCCGGTCGGTATGCTGCAGACATGGCCCTGGCAATTGATGCAGAAATAATACTCCTGCATATTTACCAGATGCCTATTATTTATAGCGAAGTGCCGGCAGTAATGAATGAAACTGAAATGCTGCAGAATTCTCAAAAATATCTTGACAGGTTAAAGGATGATTTAAACCTCAGGACCGGCAACAAACTTTCCATTAAAACCATCATTAAAACAGGCGAGTTTTTTAATGAACTGAAAGATTTTTGTGAAGAAGTGCAACCCTACACTGTAGTAATGGGCAGCCAGGGATCTACAGCTATGGAACGCATTATGTTTGGCAGCCATACCATATATGCCATGAAACATTTAAAGTGGCCCTTAATAACAGTACCCCCTTATGCTGGCTTTTCATCCATAAAAAAAATAGGCCTTGCCTGCGATATGAATGATGTGGAAGAAACCCTGCCGATAGATGAACTTAAAACGCTTATAAAAGATTTTAATGCAGAATTGCATATTTTAAATACTGGCAGAGAAGAAGTATTTGATCCTGAAATAGTTTTTGAATCTGATTCATTAAGGCACCGGTTAAAAGATATTAAACCTCATTTTCATTTTATAAGCAATAATAATACAGATGAGGACATCATAAAATTTACCGAAAAAAATAAAATAGACATGCTGGTGGTTTTGCCTAAACGCCGTAGTTTAATGGAACAGTTAATACATAAAAGTTTTTCAAAACAAATGATATTGCACAGTCATGTTCCGGTAATGGCATTTCATCATCAACATTAAAATAAATGGCAACAGAAATTTTATTAAATACGTAAAATATGATAGGTCCATTAGAGGAAGAACAGATTGAAAAAATATTATACAGCAATGTATTGGGGCACCTGGGTTGCCATGATGAATATAACAGCTACGTGTATCCTGTAAACTTTGTGTACGATGGCAAATCTATCATCTGCCACTCGCAACCCGGCAGCAAGATAGATGTGATGCGGCTTAATAAAAGGATATGCCTGCAGGTAGATGAAATAAAAGATTTTGCAAATTGGGTAAGCGTAATGGTTTTAGGCCAGTATCAGGAAATTACCGAAGAGTGGGAACGCTACAAGGCCATTAAAATATTTGTAGATAACCATCTGCAGCTTAAAATAAGTAACCCTTCTTTATTGCCTGGACTAAAGGAACAAAACGAAAGGTTGCAGGTACAACCAGATAAAAGACCCATTATTTACCGTATCATCATTGATAAAAAAAACGGGCGATATGAAGATGAATAACTCAGCCTTGCCCTGAAAGGAAAAGTCTACGGTTCCATAAAACCTGTTATTTTTTTCGTGTATCTTTTAGACGAACCCGAAGCTGCCCTGTCGCCACTAAAACAATTATGTCTGATTTCGTTTATCATGGAAGTATTAAAAAACAACGACACACAATTTATTATAGCAACCACCTCTCCCGTTTTAATGGGATTACCAGGATGCTTATATTTACGAAATACAGAAAACCGGTATGCAACAGGTAAACTATAAGGATACCGATAACTGCCGCATTACTAAAACTTTTTTTGACAAGCCCGATCATCACCTTATGCATTTGTAAGATTTATTTCTGACCTTTCTAGTTGCTACATACATCCAAATAGATGGTACATTTAGCTCATAACATTGCCTGCGCTGCTGCATACATTTGGGGAAGTGAAAATGCAAACGATCATACTTGAGTATATATTTGCCCAAACAACTACATTTAATTAAATAAGACTGAGGGTAGGCGTATTGATTAATATGTATTAATGCTTTACTGGCTCTAAGATTAAACATTTCTCTCCCGCTGTTTAAATTTAAACCAAAATAGAGGGCTTGATTATTGAACAGATAAATAAACGTCCTTAAAATAAATAACCTGCATGAAACAAAAAATTCTTCTTATTGAGGATGATCTTGATTCCAGGGAAAATACAATTGAGCTGCTGGAGCTTTACAATTACTTTGTATTTTCTGCCAGTAATGGGGAAGAGGCACTGAGCCTGGCATTGGTTCTTACGCCCGATTTAATTTTGTGCGATATAAAAATGCCGGTAATGAACGGCTACCATTTTTTAGAGCATATCCGCAAATTATCTTACCTGGATAATGCACGTTTTGTATTTTTCACTTCCTCCTGCGAAAAAAAAGAAATTGAAATGGGTATGCAGATGGGTGCCGATGATTACATTATTAAACCTTATGAAGAAACCGATTTGATTAATAAATTAAAAATACAGCTCAACAAAAAAAGGGATATCACTTGCTTTTATTAATACTAATTGCTTACATTATTTTCTTCTCA
>JBKJSJ010000075.1:0-10946 GCA_046595965.1 Ferruginibacter sp. | reverse complement strand
ACATGTCTGAAACATCCGAAACATTTATAACAAAAAGCAGTATTAAAGCCGCCGACCTGCAGCACAGGCGCACCATCAATTTTAATATTGGCCGGTACAATGCTTCTGTGCCGCATGGCAAAGAACAATATAATGACCTGCACCTTGCAAGAGAAAGGGCCAAGAATATAAAATGGCGGGCGATAGAAACACTAGATAAGCAACTGGAAGAATTTGAACGGCTGTTTACCCAACGGGGCGGCAAAGTTTTGTGGGCAGAAGATGCCACACAAGCCATTGAGGAAATCCTGAAAATCTGCAGAGAAAAAAACTGCAAAACTCTGGTGAAGAGCAAGAGCATGGTTACCGAAGAAATTCACCTGAACAAAGCCATGGAAGAAAACGGTATAGAAAGTATTGAAACCGACCTGGGTGAATATATTCAGCAATTGGATGGCGAAGCACCTTATCATATTGTAACACCCGCCATGCACAAGAGTAAAGAAGATGTGGCAAAACTCTTTGCAGAAAAACTGGGTACCGATCCTGCGCTTACACCCCAACAGTTAACGCTGGTAGCCAGAAATATTTTAAGAGAAAAATATGTGAAGGCCGAAGTGGGTGTTACCGGTGCCAACTTTATCATCAGCGATACAGGCTCTATAGCCATTACAGAAAACGAAGGCAATGCAAGATTGAGTTGTGCATTTCCTAAAACACATATTGTGGTGGTAGGCATAGAAAAAATAATTCCTTCTATTACAGATCTTGCATTGTTCTGGCCGCTGTTGAGCACATTTGGTACCGGGCAAAAAATAACTTCTTACAACAGCATTGTTAGCGGGCCAAGGCAACCCGGCGAAACTGATGGCCCCGAAGAAATGTTTGTAATACTTTTAGACAATGGCCGCACCAATATTTTAAAAAATCCTGTGCAGCGGGAAAGTCTTTATTGCATTCGCTGTGGTGCCTGCCTCAATGCCTGCCCTGTGTATAAAAATATTGGTGGGCATACTTATGGCGCTACCTACAGCGGCCCTATAGGAAGTGTAATAACGCCGCACCTGCAGGGCATGGAAGATTTTAAGCACCTCAGTTTTGCATCTTCGCTCTGTGGCAATTGCACAGAAGTGTGTGCCGTAAAAATAAACCTGCACGAACTTTTATTGGATAACCGCAAAGAATCGGTAGAAGAAGGTTTTACAACTTTTACAGAACGCACTGCCTGGAAACTATGGAAGATAGCCAGCCTGAACCGGGGCATGATGAATATGGGCAGCGGCTCTATGAAAAATAAAGTTGTAAATGGTTTGTTTAAAGACTGGAAAAAAAACCGGGCAGATTTAAACTTTAGCCCCAAAACGTTTAACCAGATGTGGATGGAAAGGTTTAAAAATAAATGATATAAATTGGAAGTATAAAAAAAATTTTTATACCAACTGATCATTAATGTTTGAAAGATTTTTGATTTAAAATAACTTATAATACAATTGTTATAAATGGCCGCAAAAAATAATTATTTATTTAATTGATAAAAAGAATTTTATGAGCACATCGGAAACTAAAGAAGCATTGCATAAGTTGATAGAAGAAAGTGATGAAAGTATGATAAAAGCCGTTTATGCATTGCTTAAGACTTATAATGATGATTTGGATACAGAAACAGATATAGAGGAATATAACCGGGATATTGATGAGGCTATGCAGGAATTAAAAAAGGGGGAAAGTACGACACATGAGCAGGCTATAAAACAGTTGAACAAATAATGCCAGATGCAAATCGTACCATAATTTGGAGAAATGCTGCAGTTGCTTATCTAGAGAATGCAATTGATTATATCAGATCAGACTCTCCGCAAAATGCGCAAAAAGTTATTGTAGAAATAAATGCAATTTTATTAAAAGCTGCAAAGAATCCTGAACACTATTCATTAGATAAGAATAGAAAAAACAATAATGGAAGTTATAGGGTAATAAAAATATATCATTATAGAATTTCTTTTTTTTATGATGAAACCCAACTATTAATTGTAAGAGTTAGGCACTCAAAACAAAAGCCTTTAAAATTTTAAGAGCAATATGCTCATCTACTCACATACCATCAGCAGCCGACTGCAATACATTTGTAAATTTATTTTTCATGAGCAGCTCGGTATGGGGTTCAGTCTTACAATAGACTCCGAAGGGTTTAAAAACCATGAGGGACCAAAAATAAATTACAGCGACCTTGAGGTAGAAGGCAATGTTTTTAATTTAACAAATCATTCCTTATTATTTGAACGCACTATTAAAATGCAGCCCATTGAATGTTTTGAAACAAATGGCTGCAAAGCATTTTTTAAAACAACTAACAGCCATTTTTCATTTGATATTTTTGCCGCTGCTTTTTACCTGCTAAGCCGCTACGAAGAATACCTGCCTCACGAAAAAGATATGTATGGCAGGTATGCGCATGAAAATTCACTGGCATTTAAAGAAGGTTTTTTACAACAGCCTGTAATCAATTCCTGGATAAATGATTTTGCTCAAACCTTAAAAAATAAGTTCTCTTCTTTCAACTTTCAGCCTGCAACTTTTCTCTTTCTCCCTACCTACGATATAGATATTGCGTGGTCTTTTAAAAGAAAAGGTTTTATAAGAAATATAGGTGGTTTTATAAAGTCACCTTCGCTAAACAGGCTGGCGGTAATGGCAGGGTTAAAAAAAGATCCTTTTGACAGTTACGAATATTTAAGAGACCTGCACCAGCTTTACCATTTAGATCCTGTTTATTTTTTCCTGGTAGCTCCTTCGGGCAGCCAATATGATAAAAATATTTCTCCATATAATAACAGCATGTGGCAACTGATAAAACGCCATGCAAAAAAATACCGCATCGGCCTGCACCCTTCCTGGAAAAGTAATGACAACATTTCTATTTTAAAAAAAGAAAAAAAAATATTAGAAACAGCGGGCGATATAATTATTACCAAATCCCGGCAACACTATATTAAATTTACGCTACACCATACATTTGAAAGACTGATAGAAGTGGGCATTACAGACGAATACAGTATGGGATATGGCAGCATCAATGGTTTCAGGGCATCGGTTGCTTCTTCTTTTTTTTGGTACAACCTGCAAACGGAAACAACCACCGCACTTCGTTTGCATCCTTTTTGTTTTATGGATGCCAATAGTTTTTATGAACAAAAACAAAATGCTGCCGCATCGCTTGCAGAATTAATGCATTACTATGAAGAATGTAAAAAAGTAAACGGGCAGATGATTACCATCTTTCATAATAATTTTTTAGGAACTGGTAAGGAGTTTACAGGATGGAAAGCTTTATATGAAAAATTTATATCTCAGCTTCAGCAATAATTTTTGCATTGCTGCGCTTAATGCTCAGGTTTACCAGGTAAACACCTATCAGTGTTACAATGGCCCCCCACAAAATATTAATGGTAAGTTTTTCATTTAAAATAAAACCGGCTACTACCATTGCCACCAAAGGGTTTATATATGCATACAAAGAAGAAATGGCTGCGGGCAATTTTTTCATAGAATAAATGAAGGCGATAAATGCAATGATAGATCCAAAAAAAACCAGGTATGCAATGGCCAGCCATCCTTTTAAAGAAATGGAACTTAGCGGTATGGTAGGTTGCGTTGTTTGTGCAAGTACAAATAAAATAACAGCACTTACAAGCATTTGCCAGCCAGTACCATAATAAGGATTGATAGCCGCATTATTACGGCTAAGAAACACAGTACCTACACTCCAGCTTAGCATGGCCAGTACAGATAAACACAAACCCAAAATATAAGCGGAACTAAGCTCATTAAAAGCACTTTCATAAAATACAATTCCCACACCGGAAAGCCCCAGAAAAAGACCAATGAAAGTAAGAACATTCATTTTTTTTGTTTTAAAAAATATTCGCTCAATTATTACTACACTCAATGGATACAAAGCTCCTATTAATGCACTGAGGCCGGTGGGAATATAATTAAGGCTCCAGGTACTTAGTCCGTTTGCCAGCACAAACATTAATACAGCCATTACTATTATCCACCTGAATTGTTTGGCGGTGGGCAGGGGTAGTTTTTTATACAGCATAAAAAAAATGATAAAACAAAGCCCGCCAAAAAACTGGCGGATGCTGGCCATTTGCAATGCGGGCATTTGTGATACCCCTATCTTACTGGCCACCCATGTAGTACCCCATACAAGGCAGGTGATTACCAGGGCTATATAGCCTTTTCCTTTTCCGTCTATTTTATTGAGTGGTAACATGTATTAATATTGCAAGATTCTATTTAAATATCACATCTTCGAGGATAAAATCCCGAAGGGATGTCATTACTATAGCAACTAATATAAAAAAGTACGCAATAAACCCCGAAGGGGTGACATTAATTCAGAATCATTAACTAAATAACATTGGGCAGAGGGGTTGGTTTTTAATGTCTGAAATGTCTCTTCCCTGTAATCACCATTGCCAAATTATTTTGTTTGCAATAATTAATAGAATCTGCATCCCTGATAGAACCTCCGGGTTGAATAAATGAAGTGATACCTGCCGCATGCGCAATCTTTACACAATCATCAAAAGGAAAAAAAGCATCGCTTGCCAGCACAGCATTTTTTAAATCAAAATTAAATTGATTTGATTTTTCTATTGCCTGTCGCAGTGCATCTATACGGCTTGTTTGCCCACATCCTTTTCCTATTAATTGCTTATTTTTTATTAATGCAATAGCATTGCTTTTTAAATGTTTGCAAATAATATTTGCAAAACTTAAATCTTCTTTTTCTGCTGCTGTAGTTTCTCTTCCACCTGCTTCTTTCCATTCACTAAAATTGCCTTCATCATTTTGCTGCAGCAAAATACCATTCAGTAAAGATTTGTACAAAACTGAGGGAAGATTGGTTTCCTTAAGTTGCAAAACAATTCTGTTCTTTTTAGATTTTAAAAGTTGCAGGGCTGCTTCTTCAAAAGATGGAGCAATCAATACTTCAAAAAATATTTCGTTGATGGCAGCAGCAGTAGCAATATCTATTGCAGCATTGCAAATTAACACACCACCAAAGGCACTTTCCGGATCGCCGGCCAGCGCTGCATCCCAGGCAGACTTTACCGTTGCAGCCTGTGCCACACCACATACATTGGTATGTTTGATAATAGCAAATATGGCCTCCTCCAAATCTTCCACAGCAGGGGAGACTTGAGTGCTTTGCGATGTGGAAGTTATTTTAAAATCTCTGATTAAATTGATCGCCGCATCCACATCTACCAGGTTATTGTATGATAATTCTTTTCCGTTTAGCTGATTAAACACTTCATCCAGGTTACCAAAAAAGCCCGCAGACTGATGTGGATTTTCTCCATAGCGAAGCGTTTTCTTTTCTTTGTTGAACGGTATTTGAATGTTGATGTCATTAAAATAAGAGGAGATAGCCATATCATACGCAGTGCATACATCAAACGCTTTGATGGCAAACATGCGGCGCTGCTCCAGTGTAGTTTCCCCCTGTTGATTTTCTAAAAGATCTACCAACAACTGGTAATCATTTTTTGCAGCCACTACCACCACATCCCGGTGATTTTTGGCTGCAGCCCTTATCATTGAGGGGCCGCCGATATCTATCTTTTCAATAATCAAAGCTTCATCATCTGTAGCTGCTACCGTTTCTTCAAAAGGATATAAATCTACAATCACTAAGTCCATTTCAGGAATATTGTATTCCTTCATTTCTGCCAGGTGAGTATCATCATTTCTTTTGCCTAATATGCCCCCAAACACAGAAGGGTGCAGGGTTTTTACCCTGCCACCCAAAATAGAAGGATAGCTCGTAAGCGATTCTACGGGCACACAGGCAACGCCAAGTTTCTCAATAAAATCCTGTGTGCCTCCGGTGCTGTAAATGGTTACACCGTTTTTTTTAAGTTGATCTACAATTTTTTCTAACCCGTCTTTATAAAAAACAGAAATTAATGCAGACTGAATTTTTTTATTCATGTAGTTTGTTTTATGTTTTTGCTCATTTGTACCAGCTATTTATTGCCAACCAGTAAAGGGTTTACTTAAAGCATATCATTTTGAATAAACATAAAGGACCAATGACTCATTGACATATTGAACCCCTACAAAAATATAGGGGCAGGCATTGTCTATTGACTCATTGACTATTCCCGAACCTCCAAAATAAACGCCCCTTGTTCCGCCACCGAATGGCAGCGCAAAAGTAATTGTTCACATTCTTTTTTCCAGTTTTGTATTTTCCACAAATTATTAGACGCATCAAACACAACAATGGCGGGCTTTACAGCTTTTAAAATGTCTTTTATTTTTATAGCAGGGTTGTGGCTGATAAGAAGAAGATCAACTGGAATGACAGCATCTACAGGTTCTAAAACCAACGTGCTGTCTATGAAGATCAATTTTTTATTGTAGAACTGCCAGTAAAATTGATGGTTGACCAATGCCGGCAATTGTGCTTGCGGTTTACTTGCCTGCAAGGCTATACGGGCAGGCTTTAGATGAAAATTCTGCAGCAGGCCTTCCTGTTTTAGCTCATCGTCGCCGACAAATACATATTTTTCCTGATCGATAAAATCTACTGCTTTGTGTTGCGATATATTGTAGATAACTAATTTTTGCTGCCGGTTTAGTTCAATGCGGGCATAGGTATGCAGCCCTGTAAAACCAGCCAGGCAAAAGAGAGATACCCTTAATAGTTTTTTGTTTTTTCGCAGCAGCCATGCGCAGAAAAAAAATACAAAGCCATAGAGCAACCAGGTAGTAAACATATTGGCATAAATATTATCCATTACCGAAAAAGAAAAACTGCTGAAGAATAAAATGAGCCAATTCATAATCCGGATGAGCCACGTTAATACTAACCCTGCAAAAATGGCAACCGGTTTAAAGGTTGCAACCATTACTAAAAATATTTCTCCAAAAAGAATGATGGTAGAAAGGGGCACTACCAGCAGGTTGGTAAACAAAAACATGTTAGGAAACTGGTGAAAATAATAAATGCAGATGGGGAATGCCGCTACCTGTGCGGCCAGGGTAATGGAAATCATTTGCCAGGTTTTTCTTATCCATTTATTTTTGAAATATACCGAGCGGTAAAGCGGCGGCTGCAAAGCTACAATACCAATTACAGCGAGGTAGCTGAGCTGAAAACCAACATCCCACAAAAAAAAAGGATTGTAACACAAAAGAATAAACGCAGATGCGGCCAGCGAATTATAAACAGAGGATTGTTTAAAATAATATTTGCCCACTACAATTACAGTAAACATTACCGCACTGCGAAGCACAGATGCTGCCGCCCCGGTGAGCAAAGAAAATAACCACAGACAACCGATGAGTAAAATTACTTTTACATGCCTTGATTTTTTTATCAAGGGCAGCCGATTCAATATCCACAATAATACAGCATAAATTAAACCGAGGTGCAAACCAGAAATTGCTATAATGTGTACCACGCCTGTATTGCTGTATGCCTGCACGAGGTCTTTATCCAGGTCTTCTTTATACCCAATGAGCAACGCTTCTGCAATACCCAGTTCCTGGTGGCTGTTACCAATGTACTGCTGCAACGCATTTAAAACATACTCCCGTGAATGGTATAAAAAAGAATAGAACGCATTGGCCTGCACTTTATCGGTGGTTATCCAATCGCCTGGTTTTAAAAAAAACTGGTGATATAATTGCTGAAAAGCTGCATAACGCTGGTAATTAAACGCCCCGGGATTACCCGAATTTTTAATGGGCTGCAGCTGTTTTTTTATGAGGATAATCTGGCCATATTTTAGTGCAGGCGCAGTACTGTCTTTAGAAAAATACAATAACAGTTTTCCGGTTGCTGCCTGTTGCTCTTTACCATTTAATACGGCTACCAGCAAAGCCTCTGCTTTAAAAGACCTGGTTTTTTCTATTAGGGGCTCATTAATTTTCACAAGTAGTACACTACTATCTGTATAAAAATTGCCATACCATAAAGACCCGTGCCTGCTATCTTTTTGCCAGGTGAGCAGCAGCCCTATGCTGGCAATTAACAAATAAAATATAGTACCCTGTAATTTCCTTAGATAATAAATGCCAGCCGGAGGAAAAATATAAATCAACAAAAATGCAATGGTAAAGCAAGCGATGCAGATGGTAATATACAAACTGGTAAACTGCAGATACCATTGCACAATAATTCCTGTAATTAATGGAAACAATAACCGGGTGAGGGGAGCCGTTTTCCAGAAAGGAATCTGATAGGGTACATGCATTATCTAAAGTAGAAAATGCCTTTTGCAAATGCAAGCAATTTTTATTTAAGATTTTATGCCTAGTAAACAATAGAAAGTTTTTTCATCTAATTCTTTTACTTCGCCGGGTTTTATTTTGCCCAATTGAATATTGCTGATAGATAAACGGATGAGCCGCTGGCAGCGGTGCCGGGCGGCCAGCACCATTTTTCGCACCTGGCGGAATTTTCCTTCCGTAAGTGTTATTAGCAACCAGGTGTGTGCATACACTTCCCTGTGGTCGCCGGCAAAAGGATATAGCTCGTTTGGTTTTTTTATAATTTTAATGGAAGTAGGTTTGGCAATATAACTTTCACCATTTTTTATTTTTATAGGAATACCTTCTTTTAACTGGCGGAAAGTTTCTGCTGTCATTTCATTCTGCACCATTACCAGGTAAGTACGCAGGTGCGGTTCTTTTGCTAAAAATAATAACCGGGTTACTCTTTTATCAGTGGTTAATAATAGCAACCCTTCCGAATCTTTATCTAACCGGCCAATAGCATGGGTGCCTTCGGGGAAATTAAAATCAAGATCGCCCAGCAGGCCAACATTGTGCGTACTCACAAATTGTGAGACCATGTTGGTGGGTTTGTTGAGGATGAAGTACCTGTGATTGGCCAATACAAGTTGCTTTTTAAGAAGAGAATTTTCTAAAAGTGGCCTAACATCTTTTAAATTTTCTAAAAGTAGCCTGACATCTTTATCAAATTATTTCAAAATACTCAAATCAAATTCAAAATCAACCAATACATTTTCACCGGAAAGCTTTTTATTAAATCCATTTACAATTTCTACACTTCCATCTGCTTTATAAATAATTGTTTGTTGTGCATCTGGATTTATAAGCCAGGCTAATTGTACGCCATTTAAAATCCACTTCTGCATCTTGTTTTTTAAATCTTTTATGTTGTCAGATGTACTTTTTAGTTCAATAATAAAATCGGGGCAAACAGCGGCAAATTTTAGTTGTTCGGTTTTGGGCAAACTATTCCATTTTTCAATCGGCATCCAACTGGCATCCGGCGAAAAAACCGACCCATCCGGTAATGTAAAACCCGTTGAAGAATCAAAACATATTCCGCTTGTATTTTTTTCATTCCACTTTCCTAAGCTAAGTGCAATATTAAAATTCTGACTGCCGCCAATTGAATTTACAGGTGCCATAATAAATATTTGTTTATTTGCATCTCTTTCTATCCGTAAATCTCTGTTTTGTTCACAAAAGTTAAAAAACTCCTCTTCGCTCATCTCATCAGAAAAGCTGCCATTTAATTCAAGCGTAATATTTTCTACTAAAAATTTCATACTCAAATATACAAAAATGCATGTGTCTGGCCACTTTTGGAAGGTTCTTAATTTTTGAAGTCTGTAATAGTGGCCTGACACTTTTACTCAAATGCATACTCCACTCTTTATACAATTGACGGAAATAAGGATCTTTTAAATTTTTAATAAAACGAAGCACTTCGCCTTTACTTTTCATTTAAGCGCCACATTCTTTGGTCACCCCAGCTCAATATGGTTCGTGCTCACAAACTGTGAAACAATATTGGAAGGCTTATTGATGATGAAGTAAGAGTGCATATTAAGCTGTATATCTATGGAATGTAAAATTCCTGGAAGAGTCATTAAAATTTTCCAATCAGCTAATAAAGACAAATCCGGGAGAACAGACAATTGTTTTAGAAGTGAAAATCGTATATTTGAAATACACTACCACACTTAGTTATGAAAACAATTTTTTTCTTGTTCGGAACAATTCTGCTCCTTACTGCATGCCAAAAAGACCTTACCGAAAAGCAAGCCAACTCAAGTCAGCCCGTTGATTTTAATATTAAAATTGCGCAGGACTGGTATAACAATACGTTTAAAAATTCAGCAGAATTTTTAGAATATGATCCTTTAGAAAAGGGCCAGAAGGAACCTAATTGGAAGAAAGGAACTTTTCGGAAAACAGGAAGTATAGAAATCATTGAGTTTCCTTTAATCAAACAAAAGGGGAGTGTCATGATGTTTATAGATACAACCCTCAGCAAAGATCAATTCAAGGAAATTATTTCTTCTTCGCTTAACAGAATAGCATTTTTAAAAAATGCAAAGAATGAGATCTTTGTTCGTGAATTTGATTACGTTCCTGAGTACAGTTACCTTAAATCAAAAAATTTTAAAATTGGAGATATTCAGATGGGTTCGGCCAACAATAATTTTACCGGCAGCGTAATAACCAAAAAATGGAATGGTAAAATGATATCTGTTATGCGGTTACAGGCTGGGAAGGTAACCAGCACAAGTATAGTCAAACCATCTACAAATAAAAAAAGGGCAGCTCCAACAACTACCCTATAATTTCTAATTCATTTTTCTGTTATGTCCTCGTCATGAGTTGCATTAAAAGGCAAAAGCATTATTAAATTGATTAATTTGGTCTATCTGGTTTTTTGTTTAATCCCTCCTGTTTTGCAACTTAATTGAAACTTATATAGCTTTCAGATTGGTGTAGTGATATTCATAATCTATTTACTCAAATGCATACTCCGCTCTTTATACAATTGGCGGAAATAAGGATCTTTTAAATCTTTTATAAAACGAATGGCTTCGCCTGTACTTTTCATCTCTGGGCCTAACTCTTTATTTACACCCGGAAATTTATTGAAAGAAAAAACCGGT
>JBKJSJ010000011.1:0-4849 GCA_046595965.1 Ferruginibacter sp. | reverse complement strand
AATAAAGTCCGGCAATTAGCCGGACTTTATTGTTTAACTCGTTCAGTCAAATTGTAATTAAATCAAATCTGCCATATCTGGTATTTCAGCAGCCTTGTAAAAACCTGCATCCAATTTTTTCTTGGTTTCTTCAAATGCTTTAAGCGTAATATCAATGTCTTCAAAACTATGTGCAGCTGTCGGTATAATTCGGTAAATGATATCGCCTTTAGGAATTACCGGATACACCACAATGCTGCAGAAAATATGATAGTTCTCCCTTAAATCCACTACCATTTGAGTAGCTTCAGGTACGTCTCCTTTCATAAAAATAGGCGTAACAGGTGTGTTGGTGTGGCCTATATCAAACCCTCTTTCTTTAAGGCCAGTTTGCAAGCGCTCTACGTTATCCCAAAGTTTTTCTCTAAGCTCAGGCATATTAATTACCATATCCATACGTTTAAGCATGCCTTCTACCACAAGCAATGGGAGACTCTTTGCAAATATTTGAGAACGTACATTATACCTTAGAAATTTTAAAACATTTTTTGGACCACTAATAAAAGCGCCAATACTTCCCATGCTTTTTACAAAAGTGCTAAAATATAAATCTATCCCATCCTGGCATGCCTGTGCTTCATCTGCACCCGCACCAGTAGGGCCCATATAACCAAAACCATGTGCATCATCTATCAGTATTCTAAATTCATATTGTTTCTTTAATTCCACAATTTCTTTTAAAATACCCTGCTCTCCATCCATTCCAAAAACTCCTTCGGTTATTACTAAAATACCACCACCATTTTTAGCTGCCAATTCGGTTGCCCGCTGCAGTTGTTTTTCGCAATCTTCAATGTCGTTGTGTTTAAATGCATAGCGATGACCCATGTGCAGGCGTACGCCATCTACAATACATGCATGTGCTTCTGCATCATATACTATCACATCCCTTCGGTTTACCAATGCATCTATACAGCTCATGATACCTTGGTAGCCAAAGTTCAGTAACATGGTATCTTCCCTGTTTACAAACTGGCTGATTACTTTTTCAAGCTCCTCATGTTTGGCAGTATTGCCACTCATCATCCTTGCACCCATGGGGTTTCCTATGCCATAAGCCGCTGCAGCTTCTGCATCTATTTTTCTTACTTCAGGATGGTTTACCAGGCCCAGGTAATTATTTAAACTCCAAACAATCATTTCTTTTCCCCGGAACTGCATGCGGGGCCCCAGCTCTCCTTCCAGTTTTGGGAAGGCAAAGTAACCATGTGCCCTATCCATGTGCTGACCAAGCGGACCACCATCTTTTACTAATTTTTCAAAAACATCCATTGTTGTATATAATTTTAAATTTATAAGATTGTTCTTTATTTAAACAAAATGCTAAGTTAGTTCCCATTGTTCCTTAAGGTGCCAGGGTTAAAAAAAATTTTCTTACTGCCACAAAATTAAGGATTTGGGTTTAAATTACTAACTGAGCCTTATCAGGAACTGAGTGGGTAAAAGCATTCTCTAAAGTTTATATTTGCAAAAATTTTATTCTGGAATGACAAAAAAAAATATAACTACCGCTTTTTTATTAGTAAGTATTGTTTTTGCAGCATCTGCACAATTAAAACCAGCTTTAAGCACAAACAATAAAAGTTTATCTAAACCAAAACTGGTAATAGGCCTGGTAATAGACCAAATGCGGTGGGATTATTTATATAGATTTAGCAAGCTGTATAGCGCGGGTGGTTTTAAACGTTTACTATCGCAGGGATATAGTTTTGAAAATACAATGATTCCCTACACTCCTACCTACACCGCTCCAGGTCATACCTGTGTGTATTCTGGTAGCGTTCCGGCCATTCATGGAATTGTGGGTAATAACTGGTTTGACAGAAATATTAACTCTACTGTATATTGCACAGATGATTCTACTGTATCTGCAGTTGGAAGCACTTCTGCTGCCGGTAGAATGAGCCCGGAAAATTTATGGGCCAGTACCATAACTGATGAGCTTCGATTAAGTAATAATTTTCAAAGTAAGGTAATTGGGATTGCTCTAAAAGACAGGGGAGCTATATTACCTGCCGGGCATAGTGGCAATGCTGCCTATTGGTATGATGAGTCTGTAGGTAAATTTATAAGCAGCACTTATTACATGAAAGAATTACCCCCGTGGGTAAATAATTTTAATAAGCAGGATCAACCGATGGGTTATATGAGCAAGGACTGGAATACTTTATTTCCCATAGAAAAATATAATTTGAGCACCGCAGATAACATGCCTTACGAAATGCCCATCTATGGGGAATTAATGCCGGTATTTCCTCATAAATTATCTGCAATACAAAATGGAAAATATACTTCTTTTAAGTACACTCCTTTTGCAAATACGTACAGTTTTAATTTTGCCAAAGAGGCAATAGAAAACGAAAAAATGGGCAAAGGATCTGTTACAGATTTTCTGGCTTTAAGTATTTCATCCACCGATTATATTGGTCATAGTTTTGGGCCAAACTCTATTGAAATAGAAGATACGTATTACAGGCTGGATAAGGATGTTGCTGATTTTTTGCAATACCTGGATGCTAAAATAGGGAAAGGGAATTACCTTATTTTTTTAACGGCCGATCATGGGGTGGCACATATTCCTGCTTTTCTTAAAGAGCATCATTTGCCCGCTGGTAACTTTGATGATTATACTTTATTAAAAGAAATAAACAACAGCCTGGATAAGGAATTTGGATTGAACAATATTATTCAAAATGTTCAAAACTACCAGCTTTATATTAATTACACTGTGGTGGAAAAAAATGGAAAAGATATGGCGGCAATTAAAAAAGCCATCATAAAATCATTGAAAACAAAATCATTTATTGTAAATGCTTTTGAAATGGACAAACTGGAAGAAACAACTTTGCCACAACCACAAAAAATAAGAATGACCAATGGTTATAACCCTGTAAGAAGCGGAGACATTATGTTTACCGTAAAGCCTGGTTTTTTTGATGGTGGTACAAAAGGCACCACTCATGGGTTATGGAATCCCTATGATGCACATATCCCGAATGTTTGGTTTGGATGGAACATAAGACCCGGTAAAGCATATAGAGAAACCTCTATGACAGATATAGCGCCCACAGTGGCGGCATTATTGCAAATACAAATGCCTAATGGAAGTGTAGGTAAAGTGCTGGAAGAAATTGTAAAGTGATAGAATAACAGGTAACCATTTAGGGAGGTAAATAAATTAAAAAAGCTTTAGCTCTCAGCTAAAGCTTTTTTGTTGGGTTACTAGGATTCGAACCTAGACGGACAGAATCAAAATCTGTAGTGCTACCTTTACACTATAACCCAATCTTTCACCCATTTTTTATTTGGGATTGCAAAAATAGGGGTTGTGAAAAAATGTTCCAAATGTATTTTTGGAAAAAAACTTTTACCTATTAGCTGTGAACCCATAGCTGCAACTTTAAAATAATAATTTTCTCCTATCTATCAAAAAAACTTCGTTTGTTTAGACAGTCAAAAAGCTCATTGCTTTATTCACCCATTGTTTTCTCTGTCTTTCAATTCTTTTATTTTATCCAGTGCGCCAGTTACCACATCACACATTATTGTATATAAGGCACCATACTGGGGATGGGCATAAATATATTCCAGTGCTTCTTCTTCATTAGCAATAATCATGGTTGGAAGGTCTGGATTTTCGATTTCTATTCCTTCTTTTAATAAACCTATAATTTCTTCGGCCGTTCTGCCCCTAAGGTTTTTATCGCAGCGAATAATTATTTCATCAAAACATTTTGCAGATATTGTCCCTAATTCCCTTATGTCTTCGTCTCTTCTGTCGCCGGTGCCACTGATTAACCCTATTTTTTTTGTGTACTCAAGTTTGCCAATAAAATCACATAATAATTTTAAGCCGTGAGGATTGTGAGCAAAATCTGCCAGGAAAGTAAAATTTTTAAAATGGAAGAAATTGAGCCTGCCGGGGGTTAGAGTAGAAGAAGGCAAAAAAGACATCAGCGCCGAACGGATATCTTCAATAGAAATATCCCTGTATAAGTAGGCAGCCATTACTGCGGGCAAACAATTGGTAATATTATGAATGGCTTTTCCTTCAAATGTTATAGGTACATCTTTTACATTAATCACCCTTATTTTCCAAGTGCCTTTTAAAATACTGATGAATCCATTTTCAAAAACTGCAGACAGCCCACCTTTTTCGCAATGTTTTTTTATTCTTTTATTATTTTCATCCATGCTGAATAATGCCACATTGCATTTTAAATCTTTTCTCATTTCATATACTAGGTCATCATCAGCATTGAGTATAGCATATCCATGAGGAAAAACTGTTTCGGGTACTACGGCTTTTACTTTGGCCATTTGATCCAGTGTATTAATGCCACCCAGTCCCATGTGATCGGCAGCCACGTTGGTCACAACTGCTACTTCGCAGTTTTGAAATGCCAACCCGTTTTTTAAAATGCCTCCACGGGCACATTCCAATACAGCAAAATCTACGGTAGGATCTTTTAAAACAAATTGCGAACTGATAGGTCCTGTGCAATCACCTTTCATCATTAGTTGGTTTTGAATATACACGCCATCACTGGTGGTATAGCCTACTTTTTTCCCCGCATTTTTTGCTATATGTGCTATTATCCTTGTAGTGGTGGTTTTGCCATTGGTACCAGTTACTGCAATAATAGGAATTCTGCCGGCACTTCCTTTTGGGAAAAGCATATCTACAACCGGTTCTGCCACATTCCTGGGCAATCCTTCGGATGGATCTATGTGCATGCGAAAGCCAGGAGCAGCATTTACTTCCAGGATGGCTCCTCCATTTTCCGATACTGGTGTACGAAGATCGCTG
>JBKJSJ010000464.1:0-6420 GCA_046595965.1 Ferruginibacter sp. | reverse complement strand
AAAAGCATACCAGCATTTCCCGGCGGGGAACAGAAAAAGAAAAAGGAACCGGTCTTGGTTTACTTATCAGCAAAGAGTTTATAGAAAAAAATGGAGGGCAGTTAGCCATAGAGAGTGAACCAGGCAAGGGTTCTACCTTCAGGTTTGCTTTGCCTTCATTCACGCTGATTCAAAAATAACCGACCGTTTTATTTTATTCATAAATCATTTTTTCCCGCTCTGCCACCGTTGCTGCCAGGTAGCGGTTTAAAAAATTATTTTGTTCAGCCAGCCTTTTGTTTAAAGCGTTTAACCGTTGCCGTAACTCGTCTGTATTGTATTGAAAATTTTCTACTCCCAACCCCATACTTTCCGTTTTTTTATACCCGGCATTAATTAAAGCAGCTATGGGCTGCAGCATCAAACCAAGGGCAGCATCTGGTTTTACGGGTTTAAAAAATTGATTGCGGAACTGTATAAAATTATTAAAGTATTCGTTTGCTTTATTAAGATCGGCCACCGCAGCATTGTATAACTGCATATCCCGTTCGCCATAGATAATGGCAATATTCATCTGGTTGTATGCAAGCCATATTTTTAATGTTTCTTTTTGCATACCGGCTGTTTTCATGCGGCGGTTAGCAGCTTCCAGTTGCTGCAGGCTATCAAGCATGGCAAATGATTTTAAAGAATCAGACACATTAAAATAAGTTTTATTTTTTATGGGTGTGGTAAAGTTTTTTTTAAATTCATCAAAGCTTAGTGGATAGGGCAGCAACTGCCACAGTGGATCAAAAGGCCAGTGCGATTCAATAAATGCTTCTGGCAAAATCATAAAAAAAATGGCTTGGTTATTATAGGCTGCATCCCATGTGGGGTCGCACAAATACCATTGGTCTTTTAGCAACACTGCCGTCCAACTATGGCCTGCCACATCAGGAGATCGGTTACTGTTTACAATACCATGAACCGTATAAGCGGTAAAATTCATTTTTATCAGCACATCGCTGAATACAGAGGCAAAATTATCGCATACTCCTTTTCTTCTTCTTAGGGTAGCAGCTATTTTTGCGTCATTGTCTTTGCTCCAGTTTATGGGCAGCATACTGTCTTTATCGTATTTAATATTGGCAGTAACCCATCGGTACGTTGCCCTTATTTTTTCTATATCGCCGGTAAAATGTTGTTGTATATATTTTGCCATTTCGCTGGTAGAATAAGTAACAGTAGCAGGAAAATGCAATGCCCTTGCATCCACGCCACCCAGATCATCACTATTCTGTGCATTTAACACAGGATAGTTGACAAATAGTAACAATACAATCAACCAATATTTCATATTTAAAATTATTGCAATTAGCTCAAAACAAACTGCTAAAATATTGCCGGTTTAATTATTGAAACTTTAATGTCCCAAAATGTTTTACAACAGCAGTTCGTTTAGATTTGGAAAAAATTGCAGGTATTAAAAGTAATTCTAATAGCTGTTGAATAAACTGGTCGCCGGGTTGCTTTATTTTCAGCAGTTTTAAATATTAAAATCATTTATAGAGCTGCCTGTAAAGGGTCATTCGTTTTAAGATCAAATAAAAAAGGTAAATTGTAATTTATTTGATGCTATTTCAGATAAAAAAAGAGCGTTAAAGCCTTTTAAGTGAACACTAAAAAAAGCCAACCAAAAATTACGAAGCCACTTATCAAATCATCCAACCTTTTTCCGGTTGTGGGTATTGGTGCTTCTGCGGGCGGGCTCGATGCATTTAAAAAATTGCTGAAAGCTATACCCGAAAACTCAGGGATGGCTTATGTGTTGGTGCAGCACCTGGATCCGAGCCACGAAAGCCTGTTGCCCGAACTGCTGCAAAAAGTTTCCTGCATACCCGTTTTAGAAGTGTCTGATACCATTAGAGTAGCACCCGACCATATTTACATTATTCCCACTAACAAAATGCTCATTTCCAACGATGGCAATTTGGAACTAAGCCCCCGCCCTGCAAAAAGTAAAAACGAAAGGAACCTGCCCATCGATCTTTTTTTTAATTCCCTTGCAGAAGTGCATCAAAGCCATGCAATAGGTGTAGTGTTATCGGGTACCGGCTCTGATGGTACCCTGGGCTTAAAAGCCATTAGAGATCACGGCGGAATTACTTTTGCACAGGACGAAGGATCGGCTCAGTATGAAGGCATGCCACAAAGTGCAGTGCAGGCAGGTGTGGTTGATTTTATTCTTTCTCCAGATTTAATGCCACAAAAACTTTTGGAGCTAACACATGTTATTAGTGGTAATGGAAACAATGCAGCCCACCAGGAAAATCCACTACAGGCAGAGGATGTATATAAACAAATTCTTTCTTTATTACGTATTCGTAAAGGGGTAGATTTTACTTATTATAAACAAACCACCATCAGGCGCAGAATACTTCGCAGGATGGCACTTAATAAAAGCGAAGACCTTTCTGTTTACCTGAATTATTTAAGAGAAAATAAAACAGAGCAGGATATTTTATACCAGGACCTGTTAATTCCCGTAACCAGTTTTTTTAGAGATCCCAAAGTGTTTGATAATTTATGCGAATCAGTTTTTCCTGCAATTGTTGTAAACAATATACCCGGAGAAACAATCAGGATTTGGGTGGCAGGTTGCAGTACGGGTGAGGAAGTTTATTCTATTGCAATTTGTTTTAAAGAATTTTTTGGCGAACGCTCTGCGAAGCTACAGATCTTTGCTACCGATTTAAGTGAGCCCGCTGTTTTAAAAGCACGTACAGGAATTTATACAAAAAGCGAAACAGCAGGATTAACCGCTCAGCGGCTTCAAGAATTTTTTACCAAAACCAATGGCAGTTACCAGGTAAATAAATCCATCAGGGATTTGTGTGTATTTGCAGTACATAATTTTTTAAAAGACCCACCATTTGGCAGAATGGATTTTATAAGTTGTCGCAATGTGCTTATTTACCTGGAACCTTACCTGCAAAAAAAAGCACTCACTACTTTTCACTATGCATTAAATGCAAAAGGGTTTTTATTGCTGGGCAAAGCAGAGACTACTGGCAATGTAACTGAGCTCTTTGCTTCTGCCGGCAACAACGAAAAGTTATTTACCCGCAAAGACGTACCCGGCAGGTTTATTCAAACTGCAAGCCTGCGCAGCGAGCAAGGTTTTGCTAATTTAAATACGCATTCAAAAAGTGAAAATATACGCACCGATTTTCAAAAAACGGCAGACGATATTATGCTTAGTAAATACACCCCTGCCGGTGTGGTTATAAATGAAGCGATGGACATTGTTCATTTTAGGGGCGGCACAGGTGCTTACCTGGAACCATCTCCTGGCAAGGCCAGTCTTAATTTATTAAAGATGGCAAAAGAGGGCCTGGCTTTTGAGCTGCGTAATATACTGCACAAAGCCAAAAAAGAAAATAAAACTGTTTTAAAAGAAAATATCCCCCTGCAGGAAAACCTGCCTAACGGACAGGCAGGCGGCAGCCCACGGCTCATTAGCATAGAAGCCATACCCTTGCCCAATCTTATTGAGCCACATTATTTAATTCTTTTTCACGATATCGCCTCTATTTCAAATTCTAACTTCCAACTTCCAACTTCCCAAAAATCATCCAGGATAAAAACAGGCGAAAAAGATCTGCGCATTCTGCAATTGGAAAAAGAACTGGCACAAACCAGGGAAGATATGCGCAGCATTACCGAAGATCAGGAAGCTGCCAATGAAGAACTGCAAAGCTCTAATGAAGAACTGCTGAGCAGCAGTGAAGAATTGCAGAGCCTGAATGAGGAATTGGAAACAAGCAAAGAAGAATTGCAAAGTACCAATGAAGAACTAATGGTGGTAAACCAGGAAATGATTAGCATGAATGAACATGTAATATCTGCCAGGGATTATGCCGAAGCCATCGTAACTACCATTAGGGAGCCGCTGCTGATATTAGATAAAAACCTGCGGGTAAAAACGGCCAACAATAGTTTTTATAAAACCTTCCAGGTAATGGAATCTGAAACTGAAGGCAGGTTAGTTTATGATTTGGGTAACAGGCAATGGAATATTCCGGCACTGCGTACACTATTAGAAGAGGTGCTGCCTAAAAAAGCAAAATTTACAGATTTTGAAGTAGCTTTTAGCTTTCCAAATGTGGGAGAGCGGATAATGCTGCTGAATGCACGGGAAATAATAACAAAAACCGCAGAAGAAAAATTAATCCTGCTGGCTATTGAAGATATTACAGCACAGAAACAGGCAGCGAAACTGGTAATAGAAAACGAAAAACGTTTACGGAATATGCTTTTGCAATCGCCTTTTGGCATTGCTATCTTTAAAGGGCAAAAAATGATTATAGACCTGGCCAATGATGCTATAAAAGAAGTTTGGGCCAAGGGTGCTTTTGTAGAGGGGCGGGCATTTTTTGATGTGATGCCCGAACTGGATACACAACTTTTTTCCAAACTGCTGCAGCAGGTATTTGAAACCGGAAAACCATACATCGGCATTGCTTTGCCCCTGAAATTAATGCGCAATGGGGTTTTGCACGATACCTATTTCAACTTTTCTTATCATCCATATTATGAAGTTGATTACACCATTAGTGGCGTTATTTGCATAGCCTACGAGGTAACAGAGGAGATAGATTCCCGAAAAAAATTAGAACAAAGTGAGCATCGCTATCACAGCCTGATTCATACTTCTGTTTCTATGATCTGTATATTAAAGGGGAAAGACTTTATTATCAGCATTGCCAACGAGTCTTTTTTGAAGGCCTGGGGAAAGGGGGAAGAAGTAATAGGACAACCGCTGCTGTCCGTTTTGTCCGAAATAAAAGAACTGGGATTGGAAGATATATTAAAGGAAGTATTTGATAGCGGAAAGCCTTACTATGATTACGAAAAGCCTGTTTACTTAAAGCACAATAGCAAGGGTGAGCCTTCTTATTTTACTTTTCTATACCAGGCGCAAACAGACTCTAAAGGGAATATTGAAGGAGTAGCAATTATAGCCAATGAAGTAACTCCACAGGCTATTTATAATCTTAAAATAAAACAAAGTGAAGAACGGTTTCAGGCGGCTGTAGGTGCTGTGGAGGGTATTTTATGGACCAACAATGCAAAGGGTGAAATGGAAGGGGAGCAGCCAGGTTGGGCTTTGCTTACTGGCCAGAGTTACCAGGAATACCAGGGATTTGGATGGGCCGATGCCATTCACCCGGATGATGCCGGGCCAACGCTTGAAGCCTGGAATGAAGCCGTAAAAGAAATTAAGAACTTTGTTTTTGAGCATCGTATAAAGTTGCAAAATGGAAACTGGTCACCTTTTTCTGTAAAGGCTATTCCTTTGTTGAATGCTGATGGGTTGGTGAGGGAGTGGGTGGGTGTGCATACCGATATTCACGAACAAAAAGATGCTATAGAAGAACAGAAAAAAATTACACAATATTTTCATTTTATTGCAGATGCTATGCCGCAAAAAGTGTGGACAGCCGATGCAATGGGAAATTATAATTATGTAAATAAATGCTGGCTCGATTACACTGGTCTTTATTTTGTTGATCTGAAAAATTGGGGATGGAAAAAAATAGTTCACCCCGATGATTGGGAACAAACTGAAATAAAGTGGCAGCACTCCATAAATACCGGAGAAAATTTTGAAATAGAACACCAGTTTCTTGATGCAGACGGTAAATATAAATGGCATCTCAGCCGTGGCCTGGCGCAAAAAGATGAAAACGGAATAATTAAAATGTGGATTGGTACCAACACCGAAATGCAGCATATAAAAGAAGAGGAACAGCGAAAAGGAGATTTTTTAAAAATGGTGAGTCACGAACTGAAAACCCCCGTTACTTCTATAAAGGGTTACGTGCAGTTGTTGTTAAGTATGCTTGAGGAACATAAAGCCATATCTGCTTTGCCACTAAAAACTTCTCTGAAACGCATAGATAGCCAGGTGATAAGATTAACGAAGTTAATAACAGAAATGCTTGATCTTTCCCGGATTGAATTAGGCAGACTGGAACTGCAAATGGAAATATTCAGTATTAATGAACTGGTAGCAGATACTGTGCAGGATGTAATTCATACCAGTAAATCGCATTTGATAAATGTGCAGCAAAATTTTGTGTGCTCAATGTTTGCCGACAAAGACAGGATAGGGCAGGTGCTCATTAATTTTTTAAACAATGCACTAAAATATTCTCCCGTAAATAAAGCCATTGAGATAAATATTTATCTGGCAGAAAATAACATGGTGGCCGTAAGTGTAAAGGATTTTGGAATCGGTATTGATAAAGATGACCAGGAAAAAATATTTGACCGTTTTTACCGTGCCGTAGGCCAGAGCGAAATGAGTTATGCAGGATTTGGTATTGGGTTATTTATCGCCAAAGAAATTATTGTGCGGCATGATGGTTTTATAAAAGTAGAAAGTGAAATTGA
>JBKJSJ010000321.1:0-3343 GCA_046595965.1 Ferruginibacter sp. | reverse complement strand
TCCTTAAAATTATTTTTGTGCAGGTGAGGAAATTCCCTGCATTCTGTAAAGCGTTGTTCGTAAACGGTACAGATTGTATCTTCTAAAAAATGGCAGGGTATGGTATTAATAATCATTTGACCCTGTAAACTTTCTTCAATATATTGATCTTTAAATGCAGCAGTGCTTATTTGAAGGTGCTGTGAAATGCTTTTTGTTTCAGCTTCGGTTACATTAATCATGAGCATCTTGCAGCAGGCACCACATTGCGTACAATCAATTTGTGGGGTAATGCTATCATTAATTCGATGCACCATTGCATCAATGCTATCCCCATTTTTATTTTTAATAAATACACGGAAAGCATCGTTTTCGTCCTGCCTTTGGGCAGCCAGCAGCGCAATCGTTTCTTTATTTGTTTGTAATGGAATGATGGGTTATTTTTTTCAAAAATAACCCAAATAATTCCGGAACAGCAAATGCTAATAAATGAGCGCAGGCAGGGGCATATCTGCTCCTTTAAAAGCTGCCCTGAGTTGTTGACTGATTTTGTTCAGGTCATCTTTCCGGTTTTTTTCCATGGCATAACATTGTTGTAAACCCATCAACGCATAAAAGTTATTTGGATTTATTAATAGGTCTTCTTTTAATATTTTTTCTGCAGCCAGGTATTTCTTTGCCAGTAACAATGCATTGGCCAGGTAATGCCGGCTAGGGATGAGCCAGTCTCTCGGTTCTGTGTAAATGAGTTTATCTTCTGCTGTTACCGCTTCTTTAAAATAGATGATGGCCTGCGAATAATTATTCTCTTTTTGTGCAATAACTCCCTCCAGTATTTTTTCTGCCACGGTTACCTGGTCATAAGGTTTATTAAAGGGTTCCAATACTATCTGCATATCCGGATGTTTCATTTTTTCTTTTAGCAAAACCAATTCATTTTTAGCTTCTGCTAATTTACGGGTATTGGCAAATGCCAAACCCCTTGCCCATTTGTTCAATGCATATCCAAATGCATAATTTGAAGAAAGTTCTGGATAGGCCAACACTTCGTTCCATTTGCCATAACGCACATTTGCCATTTGAGTGGTCAGGTAAACATACTGCACAAAATTCCCGAGTGGGTGAGGCAGCGATAAAAACGAAGAGTCAAAACTATTCACACATTCCGTAGCAGCAAGCAAGCTGTTAGCATAATTAGATTTCATCATACTACAGGCGGCTTTCATGTGGTAGTTGTGAATGAGATAAAGAAATGCATTATTGCTAACCTCAGGATAAATGGATTTAAATTTATTGTATCCATTAACAGCCCGGTCATTTACAACAATTCCTTTTTCGTAATTTCCTGTGCGTATATAAATGTGAGAAGGCATGTGTACCATGTGCGATACATCGGGCATCATGGTGCCCAATCTGTCGGCACTAGGCAAAGCTTTGCCAGGATTTGGCGATGCTTCCATGGTATGAATATAATAATGATTTGCACCTGGATGATTGGGATGTAATTTTAAAACATTTTCCAATACCAGCATTATTTCGGGTGTCCAGGGTTGTGCCTTGCCATCATGCTGCCAGTACTCCCATGGATGCTGCAGCATTAATGCATCGGCGTACAATGTGCTAATATCCCCATCATTTTTAAAGCGTTCATAATTTATTTTCATGGCTGTGGCATACAACTGGTTTAATGTTTTTCTGCTGATAGTAGAATCATTGCTGTACCGAACCAGCATTGCATCTATCAAACTTTTTTCTTTGTTGGGGGCGTTTGCAGAAAGTTGTTTGGCTTTTTCTGCAGCAGCCACTGCATCGGGGTTACTTGCATAAGCAAAATCATTGATGTTGGGCCCGTAAGCCAAAGCCTGCGCCCAAAAGACCATTGGGTTACTATTATCAAAAAGCTCCGCTTTTTTAAAAGATCCCATGGCTTCTATGATATGAAAAGCGAAATACATATTAATGCCCTGGTTAAAATAAAACTGTGCACTGTCTGAAGATGTTTTAATAGCCCAATGGTAATTTCCCCATCCAGGCAAGGGTTTCATGGCAGATGCAAGACTATCAGCATTTATAAAATTCCAGTCTGGTGTACAGCTCATAACCAACCTGCTTTTATAATCTTCTAACCGGGTAGAAGATGAATGTTTTTCCGGGTTTTTGTTGATGGAGTATTTAAATCCCAGGACGATGAAGAGCGCAAGGAATATTTCTGCCAGTAGTATTTTCTTATTCATAAAAAAATATTTGTATAAGTAAGATAGCAGATTTTGAGGTCAAAACCAATACGGGCATGGATTTGCGTTTTAAAATAATTTTTAATAACATCTGTGGGTAAAACTGTTTTACTAAAAATCGTAGCATTCTTTATATTCGCAGGCTGTACGGCTACTTATAGATGTAAAAGTACAAGTGAGTGACACAACAATGTTGATTATTGATTGAATGCTAGGGCAAAAAATTATATTCATCTATTTGTCACTCCAGATTCAACCTCAAAATTAAAATGACAGAAAAAAATTTATTTGATTACACCGAAGAGAATATCCGCAGCCTGGATTGGCAGGAACATATTCGCCTGCGCCCCGGAATGTATATAGGTAAACTGGGCGATGGCAGCAGCCCCGATGATGGTATTTATGTGTTGCTAAAGGAAGTGATAGATAACTGCATTGATGAACATACCATGGGGCATGGCAAACATGTAGATGTAAAGATTGATGGCAAGGTAATTACGGTAAGAGATTATGGCCGTGGTATTCCGCTAGGTAAAGTAGTGGATGTGGTGAGTAAAATGAATACCGGTGCCAAGTACGACAGCAAGGCTTTTCAAAAAAGTGTGGGGCTTAATGGTGTTGGCAGTAAAGCGGTAAATGCACTGAGTAATTATTTTAAAGTAACTGCCATCAGAGAAGGCAAAGAAAAAACGGCTGAATTTGAAAGAGGCGTACTCACAAAAGAATACAAAGAAGCTGCTACCAAAGAAGAAAACGGAACCTTTGTAACATTTATACCAGATGAAAGTATTTTTAAAAACTTTCATTTTGTGCAGGAATATTTAGACAACCAGTTTTGGAATTACTGCTACCTCAACGCAGGCCTGGTAATGAACCTGAACAATAAAAGGTATGTGAGTAAAAATGGTTTGCTCGATTTGCTGCAGCGCAAAACCAACGAAGATGAAATTCGCTACCCCATTATTCATTTAAAAGGAGAGGATATTGAAGTGGCCATTACACATGAAAATGGGTATGGTGAAGAATATTACAGTTTTGTAAACGGGCAGTTTACCACACAGGGCGGTACACACCTGGCAGCATTCAGAGAAGGATATGTAAAAACCATCCGTGAGTTTTTTAAAAAAGAT
>JBKJSJ010000289.1:0-4452 GCA_046595965.1 Ferruginibacter sp. | reverse complement strand
CCCCATGCGCATTTTCTCCAAAATCGTTTTCATTTTTAATGCCTGCTTTATTGCGGCAGCCATCTTGCGTTTGGTAGAAATGGTAAAGCGTAGTTCGGGAAACTTAAATGCGGCCATACCACTAAGGCCAATAGAAGCTGGATTGGTGGTGCTGGGCTACACAGCTATTTTTATAAATGCTGTATTTTTTCTTTTGTCAATATTTTGGTTGGCCGGTAAAAAAATAAAAATACTTCCACGATGGATAATTTTTTTTAATTTAAGTTTGTTTCCCATACAGGTTTGGTATTTTTTCTTCAGCAATTTTTAAAATATGATTAAAGGAATTCTTAGTAATAAAGGTACCCGGCTGTTTATCATATTGGCCGGCTTTTTTATAACCAATGCACTTATTGCAGAAGTAATTGGCGTAAAAATATTTTCATTGGAAGATACGCTGGGTGTGCCCCGGGCTAACCTTGCATTATTTGGCAGCAACTTTAGTTTTCATCTCACCGCCGGTGTTTTACTATGGCCTGTAGTGTTTGTAATGACGGATATCATCAATGAATATTATGGCCCCAAGGGAGTAAAATTTTTATCTTTTCTTGCCATTGGATTAATAGCTTTTTCGTTTATTATTTACAATGCTGCCATTGCATTAAAGCCATCCGAATATTTTTCTATCGGTAATGGTATTGAGAAACCCGATAATGCTTTCCGGGGTATTTTTGGACAGGGTTTGTGGATTATCATTGGTTCTATCACAGCCTTTCTTATTGGGCAGGTGCTGGATGTTTTGGTCTTTCACCGGATAAAAAAAATAACCGGCGAAAAAAATATGTGGCTCCGCTCCACAGGTTCTACCCTTGTATCTCAACTGATAGATAGCTTTATAGTTTTATTTATTGCATTTTATATCGGCAAAAGGATTCAGACGGGGCAGGGTGACCCATGGAGCCTGAACCAGGTTTTGGTAACCGGTACCGGGAATTATATCTACAAATTTGTTATTGCTATTTTAATGACACCCGTTATTTATTTAGTTCACCATTTTATAGAAAAGTATCTGGGCCATGCATCTGCTACAGAAATGAAAAATGCCGCCATGGGTAAGGCAAATGAATAAATAAATCGTGCCGGTTCTTCATCCCTTTCTGTTATCATTTATTAATAACTTGCATTAAAGAATTATATAGCATCATTCTATGTTTGCATTTGTAAAAATTATATCGCTTTTATGTTTCGGCATATTTTCGTTTTCATCCCTGGTATCTGCACAGGATCCGGTAGCCCAGGGAGATAGTTTTTTCATTTCTAATAAAAAAGGCATACTGGGAAGAATTACCAGGAGTATAACAACAAATGGTGAGTACCAGGTGCCGATACTAACTGTAAATCCCTTTAAAAAATATCATGGAAAAATAATCCGTTCTATAAGTGTAGTGCCGGTAGGATTTAATTTTAACCTGAACGAAACGGAACCTTTAAAAAATAACCTGCCCATAAAAATTGCCAATAGCCTTCACCTGAATACCCTGCCACAAGTTATCAGTAAAAATTTATTTTTTAAAGAAGGGCAAAAACTGTATGCATTACTGGTGGCAGATAATGAACGTTTTTTAAGAGAACAGCCTTTTCTCAGGGATGCTATTATCCAGGTGATGCCGACCATCAACTCAAGTGATTCAGTAGATGTAGTAGTGCTTACCAGGGATGTATTTTCTATAGGGGGCAAAATTGATATCAGTAGTACCAAAAGGGTAGGTGTAGAATTAAAAGAAGAAAACCTGGCTGGCTCGGGTGATAAGTTTTCCTTCTTTAGTTTGTATGATGCTGAGCGTAAGCCTGTATATGGGTACGGAGCAGAGTTTATAAAACGAAATATTAAGGGAAGTTTTATTAACCTGGTAAATGGATTTAAAACTTTTAATACAGCATTTAATAGCTTAAAAGATCAGGAACTTAATATTTATTCGAGGCTTGAAAAGCCCATGGCAAGCCGTTATACGGCCGTTACCGGTGCGCTGGAATTTTCTTATAACAAAACCATCAACGGATATTTTTCTGATTCACTTTACCAGAGCGATTTTAAATACCAATTTATAAATACCGATTTATGGGCTGGGTATAATTTTGGCCACAACAGCGGAAAACAAAAAGATTCTGAAAAACGCCTGCGTCATTTTGTTGCCCTCCGTGGTTTTTTTAATCTCTTTTATAAAGTGCCTGATAAATACAAGGATTTATACAATTATAATTATGCTGATATTAATGGGTTCCTGGTTTCGTATAGTCTTTACCGGCAGAACTTTTACCGTACCAATTTTATATTTGGTTTTGGAAGAAATGAAGATGTGCCCGAGGGCATAAATGCTTCTGTTATCGGGGGTTTTATCAATAAGCAGGGAATACGCCGTGCTTATTATGGGCTGGAGATGGATGCAAGCAGGTTTGGTAAAAAAAGTGCCCTTCACTCTTATGCTTTTAAGTTGGGCGGATATTTAAATAATAAGAATTTGCAGGATGTAGATCTATTAATTTCTGCCAATCAGTATACCCGGTTAAGAACCATGAATCCTTATTGGTACAACAGGCATTATTTTTCTTTGTCTTATACCAGGCAAATGAAATCCTTACTCAATGAGCCCTTATTTCTGCAGTCGGAATATGGGTTACCCTATTTTAGAAGTGGTGTAATAGAAGGCAGAACCCGCACTACTGCCAGGGTAGAATCTGTTTTTTATAACATGAAAAAATTATTAGGTTTCAGGTTTGCCCCTTTTATCTTTTCCGATTTAAGTTTGCTGCAGCCACTGAATGAGCCCATAAAAAAGACCAACGGTTATACTGCTTTCGGAGGGGGCGTAAGAACACGGAATGAAAATTTAATTTTTGGTACTATAGAACTGAGAGGATTTATTTTTCCGAGGGTTACGGAAGGAATAAAAAACTGGAAGGTAGATATCAGCACCAAACTAAAGTTTAAATATAACAGCAGTTTTATACGTCGTCCCGATTTTGTAGTGTCCAATTAATATCTATTAAAAATGTACACAAGGGAACAAGCTTCATTATTGCGGCAGAAATTCTGGACACAGTTTGGAAAATACATGGCTCCGGTGGCTTCTGCCAGTGGCGAAAAAATTAACTGGATCAATTATAAAACGGGCATTCCTCATTTATTTTTTCGCATGAATGCGGGTAAAGAAAGTGCTTATATCGGTATAGAAATGCTACAAAATATTTCTGAATATGCCCCAAAGTTTTACCAGCAATTCCTTTTGCTAAAACCCATGTTGCAGGATCAAATGGAAGAAAACTGGATATGGGAAGAAGCGTTTGAAAATGAAACTTACCAAACCCATAGCCGAATATATACTCAGCTTGTGCCTGCAAACATTTTTAATGAAGCGGACTGGCCTGCTATTATATCTTTTTTAAAACCCAGGATAATAGCATTGGATTATTTTTGGTACCATCACAAAATGATTTTTGAAATCATTGGATAAAATAGGTTTCATTTAAAAGATATTGATGAACTTTAGGTAAGCAAAAATGTTTATTAAAAAAAACTTATTGTATGAAATTATGGAAACGATTACCTGTAGCAGTCGCTACAGGAATTTTACTGGCCACTGGAGGCTGCAACAGCAACAACAGTAAACAATCAGACAATGCCGAAAAAAATACTCCCATGCAGATAAAAGAGGAAGCTGTAAGTTATTCAGCAGACACTGTAACTATGAATGGCTTTGTAGCTTATGACGCTTCTACAGACAAAAAGCGTCCGGTAGTTTTAATCGTTCATGAGTGGTGGGGATTGAATGATTATACAAGGTCCCGTGCCAGGCAATTAGCAGCCCTGGGTTACCTGGCTATGGCCATAGATATGTATGGGAACGGAAAGCAGGGTGATAATCCTGAAATGGCCGGCCAACTGGCAACGCCTTTTTATAAAGATCCTTCAATGGCAAAAGTAAGATTTGATGCAGCCCTGGCTAAAGTAAAATTAATGCCACAGGCCGATACTAACCAGGTAGCAGCCATCGGTTATTGTTTTGGCGGCACACAGGTTTTAAATATGGCAAAGTTGGGTTGTCCGCTTGCAGGTGTAGTAAGTTTTCATGGTGGCCTTGCAGGTGTGCCTGCGGACAAGAATTTGTTGAAAGCCCCCATTCTTGTTTGCCATGGAGAGGCAGATTCTTTTGTGCCTGCAGCAGAAGTGGCAGCCTTTAAAAAACAAATGGATTCCATCGGAGCCAATTATACATTTAAAAGCTATGCCAATGCCACGCATGCGTTCTCTAATCCTGAGGCTACAGAAAAAGGCAAGAAATTTAATATTCCAATATCCTATAATGCAGCGGCAGACAGCAGTTCGTGGAACGATATGAAAGTTTTTTTTACACAGATTTTCAAATAAACTTTAAAGCACTAAAAATATTAAGCAGCTATTTGGCTGCTTTTTTT
>JBKJSJ010000212.1:0-14470 GCA_046595965.1 Ferruginibacter sp. | reverse complement strand
CGGTTTAATAAAATAATTACAATAAAAACAATTGCAATTCCAATAAATATAACCGGCAATATGGGAATAAATTCTCTAAGCATGGAGGGTCTTTTTTTATCTTTCTCCAGCATCAGTGTTGGGATATCTCTTGCAAGCTGCGCCAGTTTTACCGTATCAAATCCATTGTACCAACCTCTTACAATACGGTTAGAATCGAGCAGGAAAAAATTTTCTGTGTGAATAAATGCTGTATCTACATTTACATCGGCCACACTGGCTTTTATTTCATTAAATGCAAAATCGTACACCTGTTTTTTATCTCCCGTAACAAACCACCATCCATCATGGTTTACTTCAAACCGGTCTGCAAATTTTCTAAGTTGTTTTGTACTGTCATGCTCCGGATCTATACTGATGGATAGGAACTGAACAATGTCGGGATTTTTTTGAAAAGTGTTCTGAAGTTTTTTCATGTTCCTGGTAAGGCCCGGACAGATGCTGGGGCAGCGGGTAAAGAAAAAATTAAGTACCAATACTTTTCCATGCAGATCATCCAGCGAAACTTTTTTCCCCATCTGGTTGGTAAAAGAAATATTTTTTACTACATGCCAAACAGTATCGGTAGTAGTTTTTCCGCCCTTTTCATTTGTTACTACATTATCATAAAAATAATGAGGAGGAATATGCACTGCATCTTTGCTGTAATATTTTACAATGAAATACCCTGTAAGCGGTATAATGATCACCAGCAGTAAAGTAAAAATTCCTTTGGTATTCAATTTAAAAATTTAAAAATTTACACATAAAATATTTTTACAAAGTTCGTCTTTCAATATCATAGAAATCGGGCATTAAAATAATATCGGGCAAATCCATTCAATCCATAAAATCAGCGATAAAAAAAACCATCTATCTCTATTAAAGAAATGATGGTTCAGTTATAAAATTTTCACATTAGTAATTTCTACATCTTTACACCCTTCTCCACGGCTGCTGGTACATGCTGCTGCTCCACATTTGGCCTGCTACCTCCATTGGTATTCCTCATATTTTTCCAGCTATTGCCATCTGCCAGAAAAGCTATGATAAACCAAACAAACAACACCAAAGGCACAGTGATGGTCATGATAAGATTTCTTACTTCATCGCCCAGGTGCATAAACACCGAAACAATGTAATAGGCTTTTAAAAGTGTGAGCACCCCAATAGTAATTTTGGTACTAATCACAACAGCGTAGGGAAGATGACCATGCTGTGCATACATAAAATATCCAAGGCCAAGCTCTATTATTGTGAGCGCAGATAATACCCAGAATATTTTCCAGATCCTTTTAGTTCCTCCCGAATGCTCGGGATGAAAAGTAATTTCTGCAGAAGAAGAATGTGTTGACATAAGTATTTTTTAAAATAGTTTTTGAATGGGGTTATACAAGATAAAAACAAAGGAATACAAACACCCATACAAGATCTACAAAGTGCCAGTATAAACCTGCTTTTTCAATCATTTCGTAATGCCCTCTCTGATCGAAATGGCCCAGCTTTGTTTTTAAATACATGATAATGTTTATAACCACCCCGCTAAATACGTGGAAGCCGTGAAAGCCGGTGATGCCAAAGAAATAACCACCAAATGCTATTGGTCCCGGCGTGGCTACTGCTACTCCATTGTGTATTACCTCGGATCCCCATGGATTTTTTGCCATTGATGTTCCCCAATGTTCTATTTGGCCGTTTACCAAAACTGCATGATCTCCTGTTATTAAATGCGTCCACTCCCATGCCTGGCAGCTAAGAAAAGCAATGCCACCAAGAATTGTAAAAATCATATATTTTTCTACCCCCTTGCGGTTCATTTTATGCCCTTCATGTACTGCCAATACCATGGTAACAGAACTAAAGATGAGGATGAATGTCATCAAGCTCACAAAAGCCAGTGGTAAATTAGCATGGCCTGCAAAAGGAAATGCATTGAACACATGGTTGGGGTCTGCCCAATGATTTACACTGAAACGGATAGTGCCATAACTGATAAGGAATGCGCCAAATGTAAAGGCATCGCTCATGAGAAAATACCACATCATTACTTTTCCGTAACTGGCGTTAAAAGGGCTTCTACCTCCCGTCCACCATTTTGTTCCCGCCGGCATTGTTGTTGTTGACATAATTGTTAAATTCTGATTCTATAAAATTCTACATATAAATTTCTGTTTCTAAAATGGCCCACTATTGACCCTTTCCTATTCCCTACCTTATCATCAATAAAAACACCAATAAATAAATCCAGAGTAAATCTACAAAATGCCAGTAAGTACTTATCAGGTCAACAGGCACATTACTGTAATTTCTTGTTTTATTACTAAATGCTTTTAGCGACATGACAGCCATTGCTATTACTCCTCCTATTACGTGCACTGCATGTATGCCTACGATAACGTATAAAAATGAATAGGCCACATTACTTTGCAGTGTTAAACCTGCATTCCACAATTGTTTAAAACTTATGCCTTGTAATACTAAAAAAAGTACGCCCAAAAACAAGGTGACAGCCATTAGCGAACGGTATTTACTCATCGTTCTTTCTTTAAATGCCTTGGTGGCAAGATATAATGTTACACTGCTCAGTACAATGGCTGCAGTGCCAAACCAAAACATAACAGGCAACTCAAAAGATATCCAGTTGGCCTGGTTGCGTTTTACCACATATGCACTGGTAAGCCCTGCAAACATCATTAATATGCTTCCTATGCCCACCCACAATGTAAACTTGTGGGGATGTATTTTATTATTTTTATTTTCAAGCATCACTGTATTCATACCCCAGCCCTTGAACGGGCATTTAATTGTTTATAAGATAACTTTTTATCCAACTTTGAATTATTGTTCAACATCGTTGTGTCACTCCCTTGTACAGTTTTAGCCTTATTCATCTTTTCTTTATCTGCATACAAACTAAAAAAAACAATCATCAAATAAAAATAAGAACTGAACATTACTTTTTTTGCCGAAGCCACATCCATTTTAATAAACAACTGAATGCTAACCAAAACCATAAACAAATTACAACCCAATACAATCCACATACTAATGATGCCACTTATATGGTAATAATAAGGCAGCACACCCACCGGAATCATCATGGCACTGTACATAATTGTTTGAAGTGCTGTAAATTTTGTAGGCCCTTTATCGGCCGGCAATAATTTGAAACCTGCTGCACTGTAATCTTTATGTGCCACCCAGGCAATAGCCCAAAAATGGGGAAACTGCCAAAGAAATTGAATAGCAAATAAAATCCATCCTCCCGTCCAGTTGTTGGATTGGCCATCACCAAAACTTGCCACCCAACCAATGAGGCAAGGCAAAGCACCCGGAATAGCACCTACCAAAACTGCTATGCTGTTTACTTTTTTTAAGGGTGTATAAATAAATCCATACAACAATAAACTAAATAGACTTAACAATGCTGCTTCCATGCTAAAAGTGTACATGATAAAGCAGCCCAACGTTCCGGAAACAATTACAAAAACCCATCCTTCATTCACACTCATTCTGCCACTGGCAATGGGTCTTTTGGCGGTGCGTTTCATAAGCGCATCGGTATCTTTTTCCAGTATCTGGTTTATGGCGTTTGCCGAACCTGTTACCAACATTCCACCTGCAAAAAGTAAAAGAACTTGTATTAAATTAAATGATATATTGGGTGCCAGCAGGTAACTTATTACGGTACTGAACACCACCATAAAACTCAGCGTAAATTTTATTAACTGAAAATAATCTTTTACTTTACTGGCTAATAAAAAAGATGCCGAATTGGTAATAGTTTTGTTCTCCTGCATTAAATAAAGTCAATAGTCAATGGTCAATAGTCAATAGCACATTCCGGTTCCTAAAATAGTTTGCTACCAATTGAACTTCTTACATTATCAATTAATAAAATTATTACCCGTTTGATACCCTTGTATTCTTCATAATGCATATTTGCACATGGTATTTAATGTTGCTCCTCATCATCCCCCACCGGCACATTTTGCGGAATAAAGTCTTCGCCATTTTTACCTTCTTTAGCATAATCATAAGCCCAACGGTACACTTCAGGAATTTCTCCCGGCCAGTTACCGTGTCCCGGGCGAATAGGAGTGGTCCACTCAAGTGTATTGGCCTGCCATGGATTTTTGACCATTACTTTTCTTCCTTTAAATATGGAATAGAAAAAGTTAAACACAAATAACAACTGAACTGCAAATACAATCATGGCCACCAGGCTTATAAATTCATTGAGCCCGCCAAATTGTTTAAAGGATTCCCAGTTAGAAAAATCATAATAACGGCGGGGCATGCCTGCTAGGCCCTGGTAGTGCATAGGCCAGAAAATAAGATAAGCGCCAATAATAGTGACCCAAAAATGGATATAAGCCATGGTGTTATTCAGGTACCGGCCATACATTTTAGGGAACCAGTGATAAATGCCTGCAAACATTCCAAAGAAAGAAGCGACCCCCATTACTATATGAAAGTGTGCAACAATAAAATAAGTATCATGCAGATGAATATCAAGTGAAGAGTTACCGATAAAAATTCCTGTAAGACCGCCGCTGATAAAAAGACTTACAAAACCAATTGCAAACAACATACCCGGTGTAAAACGGATATTGCCTTTCCACAAAGTAGTAAGCCAGTTAAATACCTTAATAGCGGATGGTATGGCAATTAATAAAGTTAGCAACACAAAGATGGCTCCCAGAAAAGGATTCAGCCCGGTAACAAACATGTGATGCGCCCATACTAAAAATGCCAGTACAGTAATAGCAAACAAAGAACCTACCATGGCCATATAACCAAAGATAGGTTTACGGCTGTTTACACTCAAAATTTCTGATGCCATGCCCATGGCAGGCAACAAAATAATATACACTTCGGGGTGACCAAGAAACCAGAATAAATGCTGGAACAGAATGGCGCTACCACCTTCGTTTGGTAAAATTTTCCCCGCCACTACAATATCGCTAAGGAAGAAACTGGTGCCCAGGTTACGGTCGAATAACAAGAGGATAGCACCGGATAATAATACCGGGAATGATAAAACGCCCAATACAGCCGTAAAGAAAAGAGCCCACATGGTTAATGGCATACGGGTCATGCTCATACCCTTGGTGCGCATATTTAAAATAGTGGTGATATAATTTAAACCTCCCAACAGAGAAGATACAATAAACATTGCCATACTTACCAACCAGAGATCCATTCCTATTTTACTTCCCATTGAAGCATCTCCGAGTGCGCTTAACGGGGGATAAATCGTCCACCCACCACTTGCAGGGCCGGTTTGCACAAACAAGGAAGACATCATAATAACAGAAGCAAGGAAGAAAAACCAGTAGCTCAACATATTTAATAATGGACTGGCCATATCTCTTGCACCTATCTGCAATGGAATTAAAAAATTCGCAAACGTACCACTCAAACCAGCAGTCAATACAAAAAAAACGAGCACCGTACCATGCATAGTAACCAATGCATAATAAAATTCTGGCTGTAACTTACCACCCTTGGCCCAATGGCCCAAAAAGTCTTCCAGGAAAGGAAAAGATTGATCTGGATAACCTAATTGCAAACGAAATATTACTGAAAACAAACCGCCAATTATAGCCCAGATCATACCTGTAATAAGGAACTGCTTGGATATCATTTTGTGATCCTGGCTAAACACATATTTAGTAATAAATGTTTCGTGGTGATGATGTTCGTGATGCTCATCATGCAAATCATGGATGCCTGCATCCTGTAAAGTAGCTACGCTGCTCATAATCTTATTTTTTTCTGAACCTGGTTATTTTTATAATTTATTTAGATACAACAACCTGCGCCATTGGTTTGTTGGCAGTTGTAGTGTCTGTTTTTTTCATTGGATTTTTATCGGGGAACAAAGCATAGTAATCCGGCGTTTGTTCTGATATCCATTTGTTATATTCAGCTTCCGTTTCTACTACAATTACGCCTCTCATACTAAAATGTCCTGCTCCGCACATCTGGTCGCAACTAATCTCATAAGTAAAATTGGGATTGCCCGTTCTTTTCTTCATTTCTTCAGTAGTGTACTGTGGTGTAAACCACATAGTGGTTGGAATGCCGGGCACAGCATCCATCTTCATTCTAAAATGCGACAGCCCTACGTTGTGTATTACATCCATTGCATGAATAACCAATTTTACAGGCACATTCACCGGCAAATGCATTTGTACTGTTTTAAGATCGTCCCAACTATTTTCATCTTCAAAATCTACACCGAGGCTATTACCTGACGGTTTATTGTAAAGTTTGTAATTCTTTTTTCCTAACACACCATCCTTACCAGGGTAACGAATATCCCATGCAAATTGATGACCTGTTATTTCTACCACATGGTGATTTTGCGGAGGATCGCCGGTGATTTTAAACCAGAATTTTAAGCCAAATACTACCAGCCCGGTAAGAAAGATAGCTGGTACAGTAGTCCATATTAATTCAAGGTTGGTATTGTGCGGAAAGAAGAAAGCTTTTTTATCATCTTTTTCCTGGTACTTGTAAGAGAACCAAAATAGTAATACCTGTGTAATTACAAACACAATGCCTGTTACCCCAATCGTTACTTTAAGCATCCAGTCTATTTCTTCTCCTTCTACAGATGCAGACCCCTGGGGAAATAAAGTTTTTCCATAATACAATTCATTGCAGTACCATACTCCAATTAATCCCAAAACCAGGAAGCTGATGAGCATAAAGGCATTGATCTTATTATTTTGCCTGCGTGATTTTTCTTCACCCTTTAATACACTTACATACTCACTTGCTTTTGAGATCTGAAAAATGATCACAAAAATCATTGCTCCAATTGCTATCAGAAAAAATTCTTTCATAAATAAATTTATTTAGCCTCACATCAACCCCTCTTCAATAGAGAGGGAACTCAAAATGGGCTTTTTACTAATTCATTACTCTTAAATAATATTCAACATTCTATTCTTTTCACTTCTCCAATTTTCTCCATTTCCACTCTTTGATAACTTCATCCATCTTCTCTTTGATCTTCTACATTCCCCTCTCTCCCTTGGGAGAGAATAAGTGAGGGGCATTATGTGTGATGTATCATACTCTCCTTTAAAAAAGGATGATTTTTTGCCAGCAATGAATGACTGCTAAGGTAGCGGCCAACACCCCACATAATTATTCCTATAAACAAGGTAGCAATTCCAAATTCAAAAGGCATCAGTTCTGCATGATCTCGTAAGGTGCCGGGCATTACCATCTGGTAAAAATCTATCCAGTGACCAAAGATGATTAACACTGCAGTGAAAGTTACCACCGTCCAGTTTCTTTTGGTTCCTTTTTTCATCAGTATCAGCAAAGGACAAAGAAAATTTACAACTAAATTGAAAAAGAAAATTCCTTTGTATGCTCCGGGCTGTGTAGCTGTTCCAATTCTGTCAATAAAATACCTGGTTTCTTCCGGCTGATTACTGTACCAGATAAGCATGTATTGAGAAAACCAAAGATAAGTCCAGAACACAGAGAAGGCAAACATGAATTTACCCAGATCGTGCAAGTGCTCATCTGTTACATAAGGCAACTGGTTATTGTTTTTAAGATAAATAACAAAGATGGCAATCAGGGATAGCCCAGAAACAAATGTGCTTGCAAAAGTGTACCAGCTATACATGGTGCTGTACCAATGAGGGTCTATACTCATTAACCATAACCATGGAATAGTAGAAGCTACTGTAAGGCCAAATACTACTGTAAACAATGAAGCCCAAACGGTATTATTCCATATCCATTTTTTTCCGGTTTCATAATCCATAGGGGCTTTATCAGACTCCAGGCTCATGGTTCTCATTTTTCTGCCAAGAATCCACCAGAGAAAAATACTGATGCCGGATGTTACAATAAAAAAACCCGGATTTAAAAAACCTTTTTTGCCATTTAAAATTTTATCCCCGGCCACAGCTTCGGTATCTAACCAATGATAAATATCTGTACGGCCGCCAAATACAATAGCCAGTAAAATTACAAATGTGATGATGCCCAAAATAGGAACTACGCTTGAGATAGCCTCGGGCACCCGGCGCAGTGCAACCTGCCATCCACCCATAGCCATGGTGGTAACACAAATAAAGAACATGGATGCATTTACTACCAGTAACCAGTAAGTACTGTTCTGCAATAACACCGCCCAAAAACGGGTGCTGTTAATATTTTCGCCATGCCCCGCATGCTCTAAAGGATGAAACATAATAAAGCCATATAGCAGGGCAAGCAGCCCGGCAATGATCAATCCCCATGTCCACTTTTTATAATTGGCTGGTAATTCAAAACGATGTTCCATCTAAAAAATATTTGTGTGATGATGAGCCTTCTTTTTTTGCAATCAGTTAGCCCATCTATTTTTAATATATAATATTCAAGCTTCTAATATTCTCTAAAATCTTTTTCTGATCTTCTTATTTTTTTGCCGTTGCTGTACTGTCTGTTATCTTTGTTTTTGTTGTGCTATCTGTGGTTGCTGTAGTAGCAGGGCCTTGCAATGTTCTCACATATTTAATTACCATCCAGCGTTGCTGCCTGCTTAGTTGCGATGCATAGCTACCCATATTATTTTTGCCATAAGTAACGGAATGAAACATGGTACCATCTTTCATTATCTTATACTGATCTAATGTAAGATTAGCAATAGCTCCTATTTTAGCAGACAAGGGCCCGTTTGCTGCTCCTTTTTCACCATGGCAAATACCACAATTAATATTGTATAATCTTCCTGCTTCACCCAGTTCGGCACCAGTCATAAAATCTATCGGGTTAGGTACATCTGCACTCATTTTATACCCATTACTGTCATTGAGAAGTGTATAAGGAAATAACTCACCTCTTTTGATGGTTCCTGGTGCGGGCATTTCATTAAAATATATTTGCTTGCCTCCTTTACCATTTACATCGCTGGTAAATTTAAGAGAATCCAGTTGAGAATAGGTTTCAAATGTGCGGCTGTAGACCATGTCTGGCATATATATAGCACCCGGCCTGCGCTTGTCTTTGCAACTGGTTATTGCAATAGTAACCGCCAGAATCAGCACCGATATTGTTATACTTTTTTTCATTCTTTATTAAAATCTTTTAAGGTCAATATGCTTAAGGCTTAATTAAATATTACGGTTCAAATCTCTTTACCCCGAAATACCTGGGGGAAGGAGGGCAGGGGGTTTAATATCCTTTTTCGTCCCTGTACAATTTCTGTTCTCTGTCATATCTTCCAATCCACCAGCCTGTTTCTGCCATCTGCACATTTACATCCCGGGCTCCGGAATTTTGCAAAAAACTTTGCACTGCTGCATCATCTGTTTTATCTGTACACTCAATTACCATGGTAAACAAATCGTCGGTAGAGCGCAGGTTAAAATGATGCTTTTTTACAAAGGGTGCCAGGTTGCACAGGTAGCAAAAAGTAAGTACCATCCCCACCGCAGAAAATAAAACAGTTAACTCAAATGTTATAGGTATCCAGGCTGGTAATGCAAAATGCGGTTTACCACCAATGTTCAGCGGCCAGTCTTTGGTAAATACCCAGGTCATAAAAGTAAGTGCCGTGGTAGTACCCATAATGGCATAAATAAATCCTGCAGTGTGAAGGCTAGTTTCCTTAATGCCCATAGCATGATCTAACCCATGCACCGGGAATGGTGTATAGACATCATGGATTTTGTAACCGGCCTTGCGCACATTTTTTACTGCGGGAAACAGTACCGCTTCATCTTCAAATGATCCTACTACAAATTTTTTAATTCCGTCAGCCATGATATTGATTTATGATGTATGATCTTCGATTTATGATTTCGTAAACCAACTCTTTTCAAATAATATTTTATCCTTTCCGGTTTTTTAACGTTGAACCTTGAAACGTAGAACCTTTAAACCTTTCTTAATGTGCATGCTCTACCTTTTCAATATAAAATTTCTCCGCATCTGCTTTTTCAATATCAGTCATTTTTACTTTATAATTTTCTCCACTTGTTTTTAAGATAGCTTTAATTTCTGCTACCGCAATAACCGGGAAGTATTTTGAAAACAGGAAAAAGCAGGTAAAGAACAATCCGAAAGTACCGAGGTAAAAACCAATTTCGTAAATACTGGGGCTGTAATAAGTACTCCAGCTCGATGGCAAATAATCCCGGTAAACAGATGTAACAATAATTACAAAACGCTCATACCACATTCCTATGTTTACGATAATACTCATAAAGAAAGTAACCGCAATATTTCTTCTTAATTTTCTGCTCCAGAACAACTGTGGACTCACCACGTTACAGAACATCATCAACCAGTAACTCCATCCATAAGGGCTGAATATATTTGCCCTGTTTTGGCTAAAAGCCCACCACTCGTAAGGGTTTTGTCCATACCATGCAATGAATAATTCTGTTAAGTATGCACAACCTACAATACTACCCGTTAGTACAATTACTTTATTCATTGCTTCAATGTGGCCAATGGTAATATAGTCCTGCAGGTTCATTACTTTTCTTACAACTATCAACAGCGTTTGCACCATAGCAAAACCAGAGAAGATAGCTCCCGCTACAAAATAAGGAGGGAAGATGGTAGTGTGCCAGCCAGGAACAATAGATGTGGCAAAGTCAAAAGATACAATGGTGTGTACAGATAAAACAAGTGGTGTACTTAAACCTGCCAATACCAGTGAAAGCGATTCGTGCCGTTGCCAGTGTTTGGTACTTCCGGTCCATCCAAAAGAAGCCATCCCATAAAGCATTTTTCTAAGCTTGGTTTTTGCCCTGTCTCTCACAGTTGCCAGGTCGGGTAACAAACCAGAATACCAGAATAATAAGGAAACGGTAAAATACGTTGAGATGGCAAATACGTCCCAGAGTAATGGTGAGTTAAAGTTTACCCACAAAGGACCACGGCTGTTTGGATAAGGCAATACAAAGAACGCCATCCAAACCCGGCCCATGTGCCAGATAGGAAACTGACCTGCACACATTACCGCAAAAATTGTCATGGCTTCTGCCGCACGGTTTACCCCGGTTCTCCATCCCTGGCGAAACAATAATAGAATGGCAGAGATTAATGTACCCGCATGACCAATACCTACCCACCACACAAAGTTGGTAATATCCCAACCCCAGCCAATGGTTTTGTTCAGGTTCCACTGGCCAATACCATAAGTAACCTCCCTGTAAACACTGTAAACCCCAAACAACAGCAATGCTACACTGATGTAAAAACCAATGTACCAAAGCCTGCTGGGCTTCATCTCAATGGGGCCAATAATATCTTCCGTTATCTGGTGATAATCTTTGTTACCATCTACCAGCGGTTCCCTTTGTTGCGATTCGTATTTGAGTAATGACATATCTGTTTTAAGCTTTAAGCTATTAGCTGTTAGCTGTTAGCCTGATTATTTTATGCCGAATTTTAAAATGTCGAATGTCGAATGTTGTCTGCATTAAAAAATATTCGATATCCCAATTCGATATTATTATGAGTGCGCCTTTTCTACCTGCTTTGTTTCTGCTTTCTTTTCCTCATGCTCTTCTTCCAACCCAATATGCCTGTCTGTATTTCTTATTTTAGCAAGGTAACTAACGTTGGGCAGTACGTGCAGTTGTTCCAGCACATAAAAGTTCCTGGTATCGTCCAGTCTCGCTTTGCTTACTTCACTTTCTTTATCGTTTACATTACCAAAGTTTATGGCGTTGGTAGGGCAAGCCTGCATGCAGGCTGTTTTTACGTTGCGAACCAATTTGGGGTCTTGCTGTTTTTTTGCTTCCAGTTTGGTTTCCTGCAAACGCTGCACACAGAAAGAACATTTTTCTATTACACCACGGCCCCTAACGGTAACATCAGGATTCAGTACCATCCTGGTAAGATCATCATTCATGTGGTTAACCACTTCATCCATGTCTTTACCAATTAATGCTTGTTGATTGTCTTTAAAACTATCTGATCCGTTATAGTCTAACCAGTTAAAACGGCGCACTTTATAAGGACAGTTGTTGGCACAATACCTTGTTCCAATACAACGGTTGTAAGTCATTTGATTTAATCCTTCGCTGCTGTGGTTGGTGGCTGCTACCGGGCAAACGTTTTCGCAGGGTGCGTTGTCGCAATGCTGGCAAAGCATGGGTTGAAAAACTACATCCGGGTTTTTAAGATCGCCTGTAAAATAACGGTCTATCCTTAACCAATGCATTTCATGAGCCCGCTGCACCTGTATCTTACCTACTACACTTACATTATTTTCTGCAGTACACGCTACTACGCAGGCGCTGCAACCGGTACAGGTATTCAGGTCTATACTCATTCCCCATTTAATACCAGGCTTCGCAAAGTCGGGATACATTGTTCCGTCTTTTACAAAATCTGTTTTGCCTTCCGGGGTAATCATTGCTCTTTCTTTATTGGACTCTGCCAATACTGCTTTTGGGTCGGCTAAATAACTTGCCAGGTTTGTTTCGTAAATTACAGGACGGCCTTCTGTAAATCCATGCACCTGTGTTTGAGCAAGGGGGTAAGTGTCGCTGGTTTTTTCTACTGTGGCAACAGCATTATATATAAAAGTAGTTCCATCGCTGGTAACCAATGGATAGGCATTTTTACCTGCACCTGCTGCGGCTCTTCCTATCCTGTCGAGTATTTCATCTTTGTTGGTACTAATTCCCTGGCGGCCATAACCTACTGCAACCGCAATGGTAGCATCGTTTAGACCCGGGATAATTAGTGCTGGTAATTCTATTGACTTACCATTAACTGTAATTTTTACCACAGGTTTTTCCGGATGAACTTCATAAGCATCTGCCTGGCGCTGGTTGCCCATAACATCCAGTGCCAATAAAGTTTTAGCCATGCCGGGGCTAATCATTGCATAGTTATCCCAGGTAACTTTAGAAATAGGATCGGGCAGTTCCTGCAGCCATGGATTGTTTGCCTGGCTGCCATTTCCGATAGATATTTTTTGGTACAATACTACTTCTGTGGCACCGCTTTTGGCAATCGCTAATTTTGTTTTTTCAGCCGCCGCAGAAATATTCGAAGCATTATAAGCTCCAGCGGCACTTGCGGCAGCCAGCGTAGCAGCAGGAAAACCGGGTTCTATAACACCATCCTGCAAGGCTTTATCCCAATTGGCGGTACTGCCCAATTTAGTAGCCCAATAAGTTTTATAATAACTTGGGTAATCGTTTGTGTTCTGTGCCCATTTTAATAAAGAAGTTTGAAAAGGCCTGGTTTTAAACAATGGATTTATTACTGGTTGCTGTAAACTCACATAACCTGTCTTAGGTTCTGCATCCCCCCAGCTTTCCAGCCAATGGTGAGATGGCAATATAAATTTGCAATGCTCAGTTGTTTCATCCATGGTACCATTAAATGAAACAGACAAAGGCAGTTTTGCCAGGGCATCTGTAAACTTCTTAGCCTCATTGTAAGAATAAGCAGGGTTGCATTCGTACACTAATACTGCTCCCACTGCACCTGTATTCATATCGCTTACCAACCTGGCCATATCTGCGTCTATGCCTTTGCGTGTGTTGATAGTACTGCCCCAGTTTATAGTTGTTCCATTGGCACCAATTGCTTCGTTAATTGCGTTTACTATCACCTGGATATTTACATCGTTGCTTCCGCAAACCACCAATGCATTCCCTTTGCTGGCATTTAATGCTGCTACGGTTGCATCAATTCCTTTGGCAAGATTAGCATCTGCAATTGCGGGAGCAATTACGGCTCCACCCAATTTGGCCAGCAATGCTAATGCTACAGTACCTGTTTCTGATGGCTTATGTGTATATCGGTCATCTGCATTGCTCCCTGTTAAGCTCATCATACTTTCAAAATGAATATGACGGCTCAGTTCGGGATTTTTATTTTTTACTTTTCTGTTGCTGGAATATTGATTGCTAAATTCAACCGGGCTGATCCAGGTACCTAAGAAATCGGCACCAAGGCTTACAATTGTTTTAGCCTTATCAAACTGGTAAGAGGGAAGGGCTCTTTTACCATAACATAATTCGTTGGCCTGCAACATACCGCTATGGCTCATTGCATCGTATTGTACGTGGCGGCTACCAGGATATTTTGCTAAAAATTCGCTGATGATTTGTAAGGTACTGGGAGAATGGATGGTAGAAGTAAGTAATACAATGGCTTTGCCAGCAAGGCCTGCAATAGCAGCTCCTACTAATTTATCAAAAACATCAAAGCTGGTAACTTCTTTAAAATCTGCTCCGTTTTTTTGCAATGGATGACGCAATCTTGTAGGATCATATAAATCCAGAACCGAAGCCTGTGCCTGTGCACTTGTGCCAGCTTTGGTGAGGGAAGACATTTCGTTACCTTCTATTTTTACCGGGCGGCCATCTCTTTGTTTTACCACTACAGCAATAGCATCGCCACCATTTACATAAGTAGAAGCATATAAGTTGGCTACTCCAGGAATTACATT
>JBKJSJ010000158.1:0-7525 GCA_046595965.1 Ferruginibacter sp. | reverse complement strand
CCGCCGGTATATTGATGCGCCACTTCCCGTAAACTTCCTTTAAAAGCCACCCGCCCTTCTATGCCTTCGGGTACAAATTTTCTTACGTCATCTTCCACATCCTGAAAATATCGGTCGCTGCTTCCCTGGCTCATGGCACCCAACGAGCCCATACCCCGGTATTGTTTAAATCTGCGGCCTTCATAAATAATGCTTTCGCCGGGGCTTTCTTCTGTACCTGCAAAAACATTTCCCATCATTACACAGGTGGCACCTGCAGCCAGGGCTTTTACCATATCGCCGGTATAACGAATACCCCCATCGCTGATGATGCCTATATTTTTATTTTTAAGTGCAGCGGCGGCTTGCATTACGGCTGTTATTTGAGGAACACCAGTGCCTGCTACTATCCTGGTGGTGCAGATAGAACCAGGCCCTATACCCACTTTCACGGCATCGGCTCCTGCATCGGCCAGGGCTTTAGCTCCTGCGGCTGTAGCAATATTGCCTGCAATAACCTGTATGCCTTTAAAGGATTTTTTGACATTTTTGAGCATGTCTATTACTCCTTTGGTGTGGCCATGCGCACTATCAAGGCAAATAATATCTACGCCTGCTCTGTGCAGTGCATCTACCCGCTGCAGTGTGTCTGCAGTAATGCCTACGCCGGCACCAACCAACAATCTTCCAAAAGAATCTTTCACAGCATTGGGATGACTTTTTAATTTAAGAATATCGCCAAATGTTACCAGGCCAATCAGTTTGCCGGATTTATTTACCACCGGTAATTTTTCAATTTTATTTTTCTTAAAAATGAGTTCTGCTTTTTTAAGGTCGGTTCCTTCGGGAGCAATGATGAGATTTTGAGTAGTCATTACTGTGCTCACTTTTTGCTGGTAGTTGGTTTCAAACCTCAGATCCCGGTTAGTGAGAATACCTACCAGTTTATGCTGTGCATCTACAATGGGTATGCCGCCAATTTTATTCTCTCTCATCAGCCTGAGTGCTTCGCCAATTGTAGCATTTGCAGTAAGCGTTATGGGATCGAGAATCAAACCATTTTCGCTCCGTTTTACTTTGCGTACTTCGCCTGCCTGCTGCTCTATGCTCATGTTTTTGTGCAGAATGCCAAGGCCACCTTCCCTTGCCAATGCAATGGCCAGTTGCGCTTCGGTAACGGTATCCATGGCTGCGCTAAGCATTGGAATATTTAAAGTGATGGTTTTGGTGAGTTGCGTTTTAATATCTACATCCCGTGGAAGGATCTGTGAGTAAGCTGGTACCAGCAATACATCATCAAACGTTAAGCCTTCACCGGTAAATTTGTTGGATTGATTGAGGGGAGTATTTTTTATTGTTGCCATGGGCGAAGGTAATAAAAAAAGCTGCTTCCTTCCAAATATGAGCATAAAGCAGCGGGAGTGGAGGATGCAGCGGCTAAGTTTTACTCAAAAAGACAAATGTGCAAATGTGTAAAAACAAAGAACAAAGACTCTTGAACATTCTTACAATGTAATAGGTGTATTGATAGAAAAGCTAAAGTAGTTTATACACTTTGCCGGGTAAAGAAAGCACTACATTCTGCATCTCCAGCATAAGTAATGCCGCTGCCACCGCACTGCTGCTAAGGCCGCTTTTAAAATACAGTTCATCTATCTGAATACTTTCCTGTTGTTGCAAAATGGTCACTACTATTTTTTCGTCATCGGTTAGTTCAATAAATAATTCCCTTTGCTGTTTTACCTGTTTTTTTTGCAGTGGTAACCAGTTCATTAATTCCAGTAGATCTGTAGCTCCTGTTATCAGCGATGCTTTGTTGTTTTTTACCAGGTAGTTGCAGCCTTCACTTTTAGCATCTGTTACCCTGCCTGGAATTGCAAACACATCTTTGTTGTAACTATTGGCCAATTCTGCACTAATAAGCGAGCCTCCTTTCACGCCGCTTTCTATCACTACCAGTGCATCACACATACCTGCCACTATGCGGTTTCGTTTGGGAAAATTTTGTTTATCAGGATTGGTGCCGCTGATAAAATCGGTGAGCAAACCACCCTGCTCTGTCATTTGTTTGGCAAGGGTTTTATTTTGGGTGGGATAAATTCTGTCTAAGCCGTGCGCCAGTACCCCCACTGTTTGCAGGTTGTTTTTTAGGGCCGATCTATGTGCAATAGTATCAATGCCAAATGCAAGACCGCTCACCACGATTATGTCTTGTTCTTTTAATTCTTCTACCAGTTTTTCGCATTGCTGTTTGCCATAATCGGAATGATTGCGGGTGCCTACAATGGAAACAAATTTATTTTTGTTTAAATCTGCATTGCCCCTGTAATAAAGCAATGCCGGGCTGTCGTAACAATTTAATAATCGTTTGGGATAATTATCATCTGTAATAAAGAGCGGACTGATTTTATATTTTTCTATAAATTTTATTTCTGCTTCACAGGAAGTGAAATCTTTAAATGCTTTAATACTGTTTGCTCTCACTGTGCCAATACCTTCAATATTTTCTAATTGCTTTTTTGGGGCTTTAAAAATAGATTGTGCATCGCCATAAATGTTAACCAATGCTTTTGCATGCACATCACCAATGTTGGGTGTGAGGGTGAGGGCTATTTGATAAAGCAGGTCTGGGAACATAACTTTAGCAGAAATATATTGTGGGTTAAAATTTATAATGATTGCGGCAAGATATAATAATCACCTCATTTGACCTTATGGTATAAACTATCCGGGGTTCATCATTAATCCTTCGGCTCCAATATCCTTTTAAATCAGCTTTCAATGCTTCTGTTTTGCAAATACCTTTAAAAGGTTCTTTGCTGATAGCTAAGGAAAGCTCTGCAATTTTTTTTAAATTTTCAAATCAGTCTTCCCCCAATATCCAAAATCCTCAATGGCATTTTTCTCTAATAAAATATTTCTTCGGCTGTTGTTTTTACTAAAGTGTCCATCATTATATTTTTTTATTTTAAAGATAGAAATTAATTGCTGATAATAGATAGCTCTGTTCTCCTGTTTAAAGATTTTCCTGCATCTGTATTATTATCTGCAATGGGTTTAGTAGCACCAAAACCTTTGGCACTTAATCTTGTTATTTCCATGCCGTTTTTCTGCAGGTATGCAATGGTGGCTTTTGCCCTGTTATTACTCAGTAAAATATTTTCAGGGGCCTTACCAACATTATCGGTGTGGCCGCTTATAAGTATTTTTAATTTTGGATTTTCTTTCATTAGCAGCACTACTTTATCCAGCTCGGAAAGCGAGGCAGGTTTAAGCTCAAATTTTTTGGTATCGAAGAAAATATTTTTAAGCACAATGGAAGCCCCTGCTTCAATAGGTTGCAATGGAATGTTTACTACCAGTCCTGAATCGGGCCCATTTAGTTTCATAGAGAAATTATCAGAATAAAATAAATATCCTTTACGGTTTACATTAAATGCATAGTCTTTGCCTACCGGTAATGTTACCAGGTAATGGCCGTCTTCATCAGTTTGCAGGGTAGAAATTATTTTGCGGCTATTAATATCCGTTAGCTCTACAGAACTTGGTAAGCCCTGGTTTGTTTTTTTATCATAAACTTTACCTTTTACCCATAAAACTTTTGCAGCTCTTATATCTTCTCTTAGTTCAAAATGATAAAGATCTAACCCACCCATTGTATTTTTTCCTTCACTGGCGTAATAAGATGTTTTACCATCGGGTGCTACTATGAGTGAACCTTCTTCGTCAATTGTATTAATAGGGTAGCCAAGATTTAAAGGAATGCCCCAGCTTTCATCTGCATTTTTTTTCACCAGGAACAAATCAGTCAATCCATAACCGGGATGACCATTGCTATTAAAATAAAGTGTTTGATTGTCTGAATGTATAAAAGGGCATCCTTCATCGGCACTTGTGTTTACACTGGCACCAAGGTTTTTTGGCACACTCCATTTGCCGTTGCTGCTGCGGTTGGTAACCCAAATATCTTTTCCGCCATAGCCACCCTGGCGGCTGCTGGAAAAGTATAGACTTTTTTTGTCGGGTGAAAGCGAAGGAGAAGATTCCCAGAATTCGGAGTTTATGATGCGGCCCATGTTTTCTGGTTCTGTCCATCCACCACTTTTTGTTTTGTAAGCAATGTACAAATCACAACTGCCTTCTCCTTCGGGATAATTGCAGCCTGTAAAAATGAGCCAGTCACCATCCTGCGAAATGTTTTGTGCACCTTCATTGAAGTTGGTATTTATTTTTCCGGCCACAGGTTGTGCTTTGCTAAAAATGCCATTCACAAGGTTGCTTTCATAAAAATCTTCATCCTGATTTACCCGCCTAGTAAAAATTATTTTGCTTCCATCAATAGTAAAGGAAGGGTAATATTCCAGTGCAGCAGAGTTAATATTTTCGCCCATATTTTCTGGAGCAAATACATAAGATGCCATTCCTTTTTCTTTTAATTTATTTGCATAAGCAATGGCAAATTCATATGTACTCTTTCTGTAATTACCCGCTTTAATACTTTGTACATTTAGTCTGGGAGTTTGTAAAAATTTATTTACAATGTCTATTGCTTTATCAAACCTGCCCATGCCGGCAAGCGAAATAGAATAAGGCAGCAGATAGGTCTTGGCATAAACCGAATCCATTTGCATGCCGGTTTCAAAATCAATAACAGATGCGGTATAGTTTTTCATTTCTGCGTATATGCCTGCCCGGGAGAGATACACATCTACAAATTTGGAATCAAGTTTAAGTGCATTGTTCAATTTAATGATGGCTGCTGCATATTTTCCGGCCTGTGCATCTGCATAAGCTGCACCATATATTTCGCCTGCCTTTTTATTTACTTTATCTGGATCGTACCACTGGGCTGAAAGTTGTGCCGGTAGGTAAATCAAAAAAAGTATATAAAGTATAAAGGGTTTATAATGTATATAAAATTTAAGGCTGCTTTTTGTAGGTTGTTGCTTCATGTTTATTTATTACAAAATGAAGATAAAACGAATTAAGGGTTTAATTATTTCATTACTGTTAAAGTGAAAAGCTGATTAAAAGCATTAAATGAATTTCACGAATAAAGATTTACAATCTATAAGATATTTACGGAACGTTGATGTACTTATGAATTTGCAATGAAATACGCCACCTGGGATGCTGCTTAATATATTCAATCATCATAGGAGTAACTTCTGTAGCCTTATCCCATTCGGGTTGCAGGTAAAGCAGGCAACGGGGATTTACCAATGCAGCATGTTTTTCTGCCCAATCAAAATCTGATTTATTAAAGATGACTACTTTCAATTCATGCGCAGCATCTATTGTTTCCCTGAGTGGTGCTTTAAATTTTTTGGGCGATAGACAGATCCAATCCCATTGGCCGGAAAGTGGATGCGCCCCCGAGGTTTCAATATTAGTTTTAAAACCTTTATTTTTTAGTGCTGCAGTTAGTTTGTCTAAGGGATGCATAAGTGGCTCCCCGCCTGTGATAACTGCAATAACATCTTCTCTATTTTCAGGAGAGCCTGTTACTGCCATATTCACAATTTCATCAACAGTGTGCATTGGATGTTTGGATGCATCCCAGCTATCTTTTACATCGCACCACACACAGCCAACATCGCAGCCGCCCAGGCGGATAAAATAAGCCGCTTTGCCCTGGTGAAAACCCTCGCCCTGTATAGTATAAAAATGCTCCATCACAGGAAGCATTTGTTGTGTATGTTTTTGCAAAGTTGTCAAGAATTATTTTTTTGTATGCAGGCGTTGTAAGTATTTTTAAGCAAACCGGCAATGGTCATCAATCCTACACCTCCCGGCACCGGGGTTATGAAACTGCATTTAGGAGCCACGTTTTCAAAATCTACATCTCCCTTAATAGCATAACCCGATTTTTTGGATGCATCTTTCACCCTTGTAATTCCTACATCAATTACCACTGCATTTTCTTTTACCATGTCGGCGGTTAAAAAAGAAACTATGCCGAGTGCCGCCACAATAATATCTGCCTGCAGGCAAATTTCTTTTAAATTTTTTGTGCGGCTGTGGCAGAGCGTAACGGTGCAATTTCCGGGGTTGGCATTTTGGCTGAGCAAAATACTCATGGGTCTGCCTACAATATTGCTGCGGCCAATAACTACTGCATGTTTACCTGCTGTTTCAATTTTATAATACTTCAGCATTAGCATAATGCCATAAGGTGTCGCAGCAATAAAAGTTGGTAAACCCTGTACCATTTTTCCAACGCTGCTGGGATGAAAACCATCCACATCTTTCAACGGATTGATAAGGTTAATAATTTTTTCTTCGCTGATGTGTTTGGGGAGCGGCAACTGTACAAGGATGCCATCTACATCATCATCGTTATTTAATTCTTTTATTTTTTCTATAATTGTTTCCTCAGATGCATCGGCCTCAAACCTGAACATGCTGCTTTTGAAACCTATTTCCTGGCAGTTTTTTATTTTGCTGGCCACATAGGTTTCGCTGGCACCATCAGTGCCAATAAGAATTGCAGCAAGCTGAGGAGTTTTTTTATTGGCCAAAATCAATTCATTTGTTTTTTCCCTAAGCTCATCTTTTACCGCCTGGGATACCATTTTTCCATCTAAAAGTTGCATGCGGCAAAAATAACCAACTATTGTTGATTTTAAATTTTGTTTCATCGATGCAGCCTTTTTTTGTAATGATTTTGCCTAACTTGGCAGTAAGTAATTAAACTAACCTGCTTTGAGAAAAAATTATACCGCATTATTTCTTTCATTTTTCTTTTGTCTTTTTTATACAAATTTATTTTCACAAACACTCCGCTACAGTATAAGTATGCCCTATATTAGTTTAGGTGCCTACAGCAGCAAACAAACAGATCCCTTTGGCTTTACCAATAACCAGGCGGCACTGGCACAGGTAAAAACTGCGGGGGCAGGAGTGTTTGGTGAACGTAGATTTTTGCTTGCCGAAAACAGTGTGTATGGCCTTGCTGCAGCCATTCCTACCAGCAAAGGAAATTTTGGAATACAGGTTAATTATGCAGGATTCAAAAATTTTAATGAAAATAAAATTGGTCTTGCCTACGCCAGAAAATTAGGCAAGGCTGTAGATATTGGCGTTCAGTTTAATTATTACGGGTACCAGATTCCGCAATATGGCAATGCTTCTGCTATCAATTTTGAAATGGGTATTATTATGCATTTTTCTGATAAATTGAATGGAGGGATTCATGTGTACAATCCTGTTGGTGGCAAATTGGGCAAAGGTGCAGAAGTAGAAAAACTTGCTTCAGCTTATAAACTGGGATTGGGATACGATGCTTCAGAAAATTTTTATGTAAGTACAGAAATTATAAAAGAAGAAGACAAACCCGTAAATGTAATTGGTGGAGTGCAATATCATTTTGCCAGACAGTTTTTTGCCCGAGCTGGATTTATAAGCGAAACGGGCAGTGGGTTTGCAGGTGTTGGCCTTGGATGGAAAAATCTTCGATTAGACCTTTCTGGCAGTTACCATCCGCAGCTCGGCTTTTCTCCGGGAATTTTATTGGTTGTAAATTTTAAGGAAAGCAAGCAATGAA
>JBKJSJ010000110.1:0-21453 GCA_046595965.1 Ferruginibacter sp. | reverse complement strand
GTTGGAAAAAGAGTGGTGTAATTACGGTTGAAACTTGAATCTGATTTTTGTGAAAGTGAAGACTGCAAACCTTTATAATTGGTATTCTCAAGCCTAACGCCTGCCTGCACCATCCATTTACCCATTTTTTTATTGAGGTTTAGGTATGCAGCATTGATATTTTCTGAATAGTTAAAAGCGTTGCTTAATGTACTATCTGTAACCCATTTTTTATTGGATAAATTATAGAAGTTAGAAACGTTATTTGTTTTCACAAGACTTGATTTAATGCCTGTCTCCAATTTAACAGCATTGTTCAAAGGTTGAGCATAATCAAGGCGGCCTGAATAAATGTCAATTGTTAAAGGAAGCAGGTTCTTTAAATGATTATCTGCCTGCAATATTTGGTTTGGATTATATGTAAGTCCTGTAATAGTTTGATTACCTGAAAAATCATAATGGAGATAATCAAAATTGGCAGCTATATCTTTTTTACTGGTATCGAATGAAGAATGAAAGTTGATATTAACAGTCCCATTCTTCCATTTATTGTCAACTGTTCTGATTGTTTTTTCTATAGCATTTATATTTTCATTACCATCTTTAAGGTAACTTGTAGTAAAGCCATCCTGCTTTTGAGGCGCTAAAAAACCCGTCGTTACAATCCCTAAAGTCGTTTGCTTATTGATAAAATAATCTAACCCTAATTTCAGGTTATTATTTTGGCTCAAATTTATTCTGTTGGATTGCTGATCAAGTTCAGAAATCTTTATTCCAGTAGTTCCGAAAAAATTTCTTTGAATGTCAAAATCCATAAAACCTTTATTGATGCTGTAACCATAATTCAAAAAAGTATTTATCTTACTGGTTCTGTAGTTGAGCATAATGCTGTTATTGGTTTTTGCATAAACTCCCTGACCGTAGTTTAGTGTAACACTGCCGTTAAATCCCTGTGTAATGCTTTTCTTTGTTTTAATATTAATTACACCGGCATTGCCTGCGGCATCATATTTTGCTGATGGGTTGGTCATTATTTCAATCTGGCTTAACTGGTTTGAATTCATACTACCTAAAAGGCTTGCCAGTTCGGCACCATTAAGATAGGAAGGTTTACCATCAATCATTACCATTACTGATGACTTACCTTTTAAACTGATGTTGCCATCTTTATCAACAGTTACTCCGGGTGATTTTTCAAGCACTTCTAAGGCAGTAGAACCCACATTAGTTACAGAGGCATCCACATTTACCACCATGCGGTCAATCTTTTGTTCTATAAGTGGCTTCTTGCTGGTAACAACAACAGCAGCAAGATTTTTTGGTAGTTCCAGTAAAATCAAAGTACCAACCCTTATCGTTGTATTATTTTCTGAGAGAAAAAATACAGGTGAATATGTTTTTGCAAAACTTACAGCACTTGTTGTAATAAAGTAACTGCCAAATGAAATTCCAGTAAAGGAAAATTTTCCAGCTTTATCAGAAACGGCAATTTTTATTAAAGAAGAATCTTTAGACTTCATTAAAGAAATGGTTGCTGATTCAACAGGTACATTCTTTGTATCTACTATACTGCCGGTGACAGATGTTTCTGTTGTTTGAGCTATACCTTGTACGGCAAGGACGAGTGTTATAAATACTATTAGTAGCTTTTTCATGTTGTATCTTTTTTACGACACAAACCTATTTCGTAGAATCTAAATAAATTTGGAAATGATGTAAACCGTCAAAAGTTTGCGGTGAACTTCGGAAATTTAAAAGGGCTAAAAGACTGCCCAACGCACCAAGCCAGGCATCCCGAAAACTTTCGGGACTGGCAAACATAGCCGACACACAGACGCTAATCCCGATAAAAGGCAGGGCAAAAGAGCCTTCGGCGTGACCAGCATACACATGCCGTGGCCTCGGCTTCGGACAAGTCACACCGCTGGGACGGAGATATAAGCACCCGTTCCCCGGTTGCACGAGTAATGAATGTCGTGCCTGTGACTAGATAAAACGTAAGCAGAACTTGTAAAGAGATAGGATCAGTTACCAAAAACATGTAGCATTGCAATATGGAAGCGAAAAATAATACTAATCTAGAAGATGGTGACAAGTGCATCGTCACTGGCGGAACCCATAAAGGCAAATCGGGTACTGTTAGAGATATTAATACCAGCAAATCGGGTCATATTACCCTTACTGTTTTGCAAGACAACGGAATTCGGTTTAAAACGCTGGGAAAGAATGTAACCGTAGTGAAAAGTTGAAATACATAAATCTGAATTTATGAGAATGATTAAAATCTTGCTGCTGGTCATCGTGTTTGTTATTCCTGTTTTTGCAATACAAGCACAGGTAACCAACTCCTCCTATGTAACCAAATTTGGAGAGAAGGCATTGCAACTTTCAATAACAGTGCCTGTGAATAGAGATGAGGTTTGGAAACTGTTCACAACCGATAAAGGACTTGAAAAATGGATTGCTCCAGTAGTAAAAACTAATATGAAAACGGGCGGTTGGATTAGAACCAACTACGACAAAACCAAAACAACGGATGACAGCACAACAATTCAATTAGACATTATCAATTATTTGGAAAATGAAATGCTAACGCTGAAGGTGAATCTTAACGACAATTTTTCAAAAGAAGTAAAAGAGGAAGACGGAAACCTTCAAGAGATCATTCAATTTATTAGTGTTGGAAAACAGGGAACTAAAATTATTTCCACAATGGTTGGTTGGGGACAAGGCGCTGATTGGGACAAGGCTTACAACTTCTATGAACGAGGCAATGAGTGGACATACAAAGAGTTTTTAAAATTATTTTAAAACAGATTACCCCGTTAGTTTGATCATAACATCAAACCGATAACTCGAATTGGTTGCTGTGGCCCCAACATCGTTAAGCCTGAGCGCACGGCCCAAAAATCTCTCAAGTGAATTTTGGGATGATTTCTAACCTGGATAGTATTAGTTTACTCAATTCACATTAGTTGTATAATTCATAAACAGAGGTTTTTTATGAACGCTCGTTGGCAGCAAGCTCAAATGACAGCACCGAAAATTTCACATAGCGCAAGAATTATCGCTCTAATCTCATTTATTTTGGGGACAGCGCTTTTTGTATCATACTATCTCACTGATGCATCTTCACTATTATTTTTAGGGCTTGGTTTTATAATTGTAGGGGGACTAATCAATCTTATTTATTTCATTCTTTTAGTTCAACAAATACAAAAAGTAAAAGTCAATCGAGAGCGTTTATACTTCACTTGTGGATTGATGCTGGTTAATATTCCGATTTTGCTTTTGTATTGTTGGTGGACCTTAATTCTTCTAAATACAATGCGGATTACATTTGTAAATGAAACATCAAGTAGGGTAACAAACATTAAGATATTTGGCTGTGAAGAAAAGCGTATTGACAAACTTGACCCTGGAGAAAAGAAGTTGGTTTGGGTCAATATCACGGGCGAATGTGCTGTAAATATTGAGTTTAGCAAGGACGGCAAAAAAGAAGGCGAAAATGTTTTAGATTACACTACCAATAATATGGGACAAAGAGTGACACATAAAATTGGTTGGGAAAATGCACCGGCAACCTATTGAAAATAGTAAAGCCACCTGCCAACAGTACCTTTAGATAAAACAACATACTTTAGACTAGATTTTTATCCTTGCTTCTGCCCGATAAGGTTTCCAATCATTCGGTTGCTGTACACTCGCCTCGGGAGAGCCATCACTCATTTACCCGTAGGTTATTGCCGTTTTGCTCTCAGCCAGCGGCATAAAGCAGTGCCCATCTCATAAACAGTGTGCACTCCTCCTATATACTTTCAGGACACTCATAAATTTATCTTAGATATCAGTTAGTGGTTCGTGTACTCTGAGTTTGTTGCATCGGTTAAAAAGCGAGACCAATATTGTACAGTCCAAGACCAAGTCCGAGCCGGATTTCGGCTTTGTAATCATAAAGGGTAGCCGGCGCACAGCATCTTCACTCCGAAAAATATTTTTTGATTAAAGGTTTATATTTATTGTTTATCAATAAATACTTATTATGTTTGCTGCCTAATCTAAAACTTAGCAATCATGGCAAAAACAAACATGTGGATATTTACGGGCTTAAAAATTGTTGCATGGATCATTTTCGTTGGGCTCAGTATAGAGGCGGGCGGCCTACTGGTCAATTTCTTTTTCAGCATTTACAATCCCGATTTTGTATCTCGCCTTTATCAGAAGATGGACTTAAGCGAAATGTATGCATACAGTAGGTGGGCCTTTTTCGGTATGTACAGTTTTGTACTCACCATTTCAATTTTAAAAGCAGTGTTATTTTATATGGTTATTCAGCTGGTAACGAATTTAAATTTGTCTGCTCCCTTCAGCAATTACGTGTCTGAAAAAATTACTCAGATCAGCTACTATACTTTTTCTATTGGCTTAATCAGTCACATTGGGCGGCAGTCTGCTAAAAACCTGATGCACCACGGCATTAATACCGATGTGTTAAACCAGTTTTGGGCAGATAGCGAAGCCTTTATTTTGATGGCGGCAGTTGTGTATGTAATTGCCACTATTTTTAAAAGAGGCATCGATCTTCAAAACGAAAACGACTTAACAGTTTAACTATGCCAATCATTGTAAACCTGGATGTGATGATGGCGAGACGCAAAATTTCTCTCAATGAACTTTCAGAGAGAGTTGGGTTGACGTTATCCAATCTTTCTATTTTAAAAACCGGCAAGGCAAAGGCAATTCGCTTTAGTACTTTGGAGGCCATTTGTAAAGCGTTGGATTGTCAGCCGAGCGATATACTGGAATACAGCCCGGAGTAAAAGGAAATGTTGAACCTCTACTAGTCTGGTTTTCTAAGTTTGCCACTTGGTAAACAAGTCATGTGTGAATATGCCTACTTTCTAAGATTCCTTTGTTCTTTTAGCGGGTCTCCTTTGCTATAGTCTGCGTGGCGTAGCCGCCGTACTCTGGGTTTTGACCAGCCAAAAATGAGGGAGTCACTTCGCCTTGGTCGGCTCACACTTGCAGTGGCCTCGGCTTGGACGAGCCCCACCCACCGGTCCATTAGATATTCACCTGGAGTTTTGGCTGCTGGTCAAAGTAAGGAGTCTTGCAAAACGAAGCCTTCCCATGTCATAAAATACGTCGCTGAGGTTCGAGTGTTTACGAACCATTTCCTTTGGCATGCAAGGTCAATTTTAAAAGATTGAATGCTGTAAGTAATACACCCACTTATGGAAATGCCGCTTCTTTTGCATCTGGTAATTGTCAATAAATAGAACCATGAAAATACTCTTCAACATTTTATTTACAGCATTTCTTTTAGCAAATACATCATGTAAGACAGCAAAACTTGTAAATGAAATAAACGATGCAAAAAAACTGGAGATCAATAAGGAAAAATTTATCGGGGGGCCTTTAAAAACTGTGCTATCGCAAATAAAACCAAGGATAAAATTTGTATATGGTAATCCAGAGAATACATCGGCCCATTCAATTGGCGGCACCTACTTTGTATTTACTTTTTTAGATAAAGAAGAGGGTAAAAAAAGACTTGGTGCAAAAGATACTCCAACAATGATAACAGTCCAATTTCAATTAGAGCGTGTAAATAATAGGATACCATTGCCAAGAGAAGGTCTTAAAGAATGGACAAAAAAAGAAACTAAAGAATATGGGGATATGATTATTTATAGCATCCGGGTAAGGGGAGAAAATTAGTTACTTCGCCCTGACCGACCTACACTTTCCGTGGCCTCGGCTCGGACGAGATACACAGCTAAGTCCACGGTCCGTCCACTGCAACCGCCGTGGCCTCCGATTTCACGACCCACGAATCAGGAAGTCCCTTACACTTTTTAGTATCTAAAAAAATAACCAATAAATATTTTTAAGTCTGCATACGTCGCTTGTAAAAGCGACGGCTACGGTAGGCAGTGCAGAATAGTTGGCGTCATTTTCCGAAAAAGTGAAAGACCAAACAAGTAGGGTTAACGGGAAAGCCCACAATCTTTCCTCAAAAAGCAAGCAATGCCTCTGGCAAAGTATCTTATAACATACCTTGTGGTATGCTTCACCTTAAGCATGCCTTGAACACCCCACCCAGCTAGATGGTTATTACTCTTTACACTTTTGATAATTGTGCTGGTAAACAAAAATAGCAAGGGCATAATTTTTTATCAGGCCTCGTCAAAGCGGGGGCCATGTTACCCAATCAAAATGGCTGTCTTCGGCCAATCCGGGCACAACCAATGCCACAGCAAATCAGTTAGCCTATAAAATATAGAACAGGAATTGTCTATCTTGAAAAAAATCTAAAAGTTTAAGCTTAACAAACGACCAATGGAGAAATTGTTATATCCACGATTCCTAATTGTAAAAGACGATTTTTATGCTGATCCGCAGCAAGTATATACATCGGCATTGCAGGCTAGTTTTTACCAGCCCGAACATGTAACGGGTTATCGGAGTACGACGGTGTATCATGAAAAAGGAATAAAGGCCAAACTCGAAAAATTGTTGGGTATAAAAATTACCCGTTGGGACACAGACCCGCTGGAAGAAAACGGCGTTTTTTACCAGGGACTATCGAAGGGTAAAAAAAAGGAGTTGCCGGGTGTTCATTCAGATGAGCCCTACAATGATATTACTGTGGTAATTTACCTCACCCCAGGCATACCGCTGGATTGCGGAACATCTCTGTGGATGCATAAACAAACCGGTCTTATTGACCCGGTTACCCCAGCCGCCGCACGCCGCCTAAAAGTCAAATTTCTGGATCTCAAATATCAACTGGAAGCCGAAAGCCAGGATCGTAACAAATGGATGGAAATAGACAGGGTAGGGTACCGTTTTAATCGCATGCTGGCTTATCCTTCCGGAATTTTTCATTCTGCAACCAACCACTATGGCGGCACCTTAGAAACGGGGCGTATCTATCAAACTTTCAGAATAGGCGTTGACTGGAATACTTTTCGGATGAAAAATGAGAAGTAGATCACGCATCAAAAAAATCAAGCAACAGTTGCTGATAGGCGTAATCATTGGCTGTTTTTTCAAATACCATTCTTTTCATTAACTCAAGTTGTTTCGTTTTGCGAACATCCATGGCAAAGGCCCATAAGGCAATATCTTCCAGAACTTTCTTTTCGGCAGCGATTAATGTGCTGGTATCTATTTGCACTTTAGTGCAAAACTTGCTGATGGCTTGCTCCCTGGCCACGGCATAATTATTTTGCCAGGAATTACGCACGAGCCATAAAATCTTTGTCACAATATCCATCACATTCAATGGCTGTTTTCCGCCGAGCGAAACTCCTAAATTACTTTCTGTAAACCGAAGCAGGGTTTTGTCGGTGCTTCGGTATTTTTTTGTAGACTTTATTTTATCCTGTTCTTTTTCGGCCAATATTTTTAATGCAGAATCAACAGGCTTGAATCCGTATTTGTAATAAAACCAAAATGCGCCGCTCTTGATTCCATCCGGGTTATTAAGGCCAAATTGAGAAGGTTCGATTTCAAAATAGCGCACGCCGAAATGCTGTTTAAATACCCTCAGCAACTGGCACAATAAGTAGCCCGATTCGCCACCCCTGAATGGATCAAAAATATTCAGGCCGATTTTTGCCATAGGCCCAAAAGCCCATACACCGCCGTAGGAAACGGGAATTCCGTTTTTTAAAAAGGTGAAACCGAAATAAGTTTCTAAGGGGAGTTGCCTTTGTGCGATCATAGAGTAAACAGCCAGCACCAATCCCCGCTCCAGGTTATACAGACGCATCGTTTCCACCTTTAAAAATGTAGCCGGGTCAATTTCCCTTACCGTTAATGCCATGGCATTTTTTATTACTTTATAAAGCCGTTCCCTTTCTAACACATTCGGTATCGTTCCTGCAGGAAGGGCTTCATTGAATAACGCTCTTTCATCAAATTTCTTTAGCAGATCATGATGATAATAAACCTGCTTAACGATACTACGATTGAAGGCTCGTGAAAACTGCCGGTTTTTGGGAACCAGTTTTACATAAAGGTCCATGCGTTCAATAAACAATTCTTTTAACAATGGCCGGTCATCCAGTTGCCTCAATTGCCCGAGCAGGAAAGGAACATATTGGGAAGGTTTAATATTGAGTACTTCCAGCAGCCCTTCATTGTGTAAACCTGCTGTTGTTTCTGCTTTTAGCACTGCTGGTAAAGTGATATTTAAAATATCGTTGAGTGAAAGCGTTGGGTTGTAAAACGAGTCAAACTCTACCGCTACATCCTGATGCAATAGCAACCAGCTTAAAAAATCCGGGGAAAAGCGGGTGACCGTATTGGCAAAGGGTAAGCCCTCATTTTCAAGGAGCGCTTTATTGGTTTGGCTGTGTTGCTTGCCATGTGCAGCTATCCGCTTCAGTTCCTTTTCGGCCAGCTTGCTTAATTGTGGACTACCGGGATAAGCGCAGGTAAACAGTAACAGGTCGTGATAAAGAAGCACCTGTTTTGCAGAAGGCAAAGGCAATGCGCCTAACCTGCTGAGTAGTGTAATTTTTTTTACCAGTGACTCCTCATCAAACAGATTCACTATTTTTTTTAGAGCGTTCATGGTATTTGAAAAATGCTGCTTCATGCGAAAGGGATGTTTTAAGCGGGCCATTGGTGGCCGATGTTTAGCTAATGTAATCAATCGGGTTTGAAGTACCATGGGTAACGGGCAAGGGATGCTGTGTTAGAGCCGAGGCAACCGCTGCGTTCGTCACCATTTGTTTGCGCTTGCATAGCGATCAAAGAAAAAGTTTGGAAGAAAATAGGAGTAACCTGCTGACACAAAACTTTGCCAGCGGAGGTACGAACCCATGCGGGAAGCCGAAGGGATAGAAGCCGATGCTGTTGAGCTAGATGATGGCGAACTCTTACCCGCAATGATAATTGTCTATTCTTCTTCTGATGCTCTATCGCATTTTTACAAGGGGTGTACACATACATCATCTAACCCGTGCATGCTTTTGTAAGCTACAGAACAACTATTTTAATGTTGACTTTTAATGCCTTCTATTGGGACATCGCACGAGTACCTCGAGGTTAAGTAAGTTTTAGGTACGAGTAATTGTGGGTTTCAAAGCGCTACGTTAGGGAGATAGCAGCCGGAATTTTTTGCCAGCGGAATGACTCAAAAGCGGAATTTTATCTGTAATAAAAAAATGAATTTTGTTGATAGCTTCCTTGGTCAACTTTAGCTTTGCCACAATATAAAAGTCCCCCGCAGTTGCAGGGGACTTTTGTAATGGGGGCAGTTTTAAACCTTTGCCACATCAAATGCACTTTGAAGATCAGCCTTAATGTCTTCAATATGTTCAATGCCCAATGAAATCCGCAACAGTCCGGGCTCTACTCCCGCAGAAATTTGTTCTGCCTCACTCAATTGTTCGTGGGTAGTTGTGGCAGGGTGTATGATAAGTGTTTTGGCATCGCCAACATTGGCTAAATGGCTGATGAGTTTCAACTCATTTACAAAAGTATCTGCCAGCGCTTTTCCTCCTTTTATTTTAAAAGACAATACACCACCAAAGCCACGCTTCAAATATTTTTTTGCCAGCGTATGGTATTTGCTGCTTTCAAGTCCGGGATAATTTACATATTCTACCTGTGGGTGTGCTTCCAGCCATTGGGCCAATGCCAGCGCATTTTCTACGGTGCGTTCTACCCTTAGCGACAATGTCTCCAGCCCTTGCAAAAATAAAAATGAGTTGAACGGACTCAAAGATGGGCCCCAGGTGCGCAGGCCAGATACACGCAGGCGGATGATGTAAGCGATGTTGCCAAAGGGGCCGTCAGTTCCAAAAATCTCCCAGAATTTCATGCCATGGTAGCCTTCATCGGGTTCGGTAAATTGTGGAAATTTACCATTGCCCCAATTGTAATTTCCTCCGTCTATCACTACACCGCCAATGCTGTTGCCATGGCCACCAATCCACTTGGTAGCAGCTTCTACTACCACGTTGGCACCATACTCAAATGGCTTAAACAAAAAGCCCGCTGCACCAAAAGTATTGTCTACTACCAGTGGTATATCATGTTCTTTTGCTACCGCTGCTATGGCTTCAAAATCGGGAATGCTAAAACCGGGGTTGCCGATTGTTTCCAGATAAATTGCTTTGGTCTTCTCATCAATTTTGGAGGCGATGCTAGCGGGGTTGTCACCTTCGGCAAAACGACATTCTACACCAATGCGTTTAAAAGAAACTTTAAACTGGTTGTAACTGCCACCGTATAAAAAGGAGGAGGCCACAAAGTTGTCGCCGGGTAAGAGTAAATTATGCAAGGCCAAAAACTGTGCGCTCATGCCCGAGCCTGTGGCAACCGCACCTACACCGCCTTCCAAAGCCGCTACCCGTTTTTCAAATACATCAGTAGTGGGGTTCATAATACGGGTGTAAATATTGCCAAACTCCTTTAGTCCAAAAAGGTTGGCGGCATGTTCCGAACTTTCGAAAACAAAAGAACTGGTTTGGTAAATGGGCACCTGCGCTGCATGCGTGGTGGCTTCGGGAGAGTACCCGGCATGTATCTGCAGGGTCTCAAAATGTAATGGCTTTGTAGACATATTTATTTTCGTTTTTTAAGTCTACTAAGTTAGTCTACTTTTAAATGATATCAGCCAAACAGGCTCAAAAAAAGATTTCTAAATGGCTTAAATGCCACCCAATGACTACGTGATTCCAAGAAATAATCGATGGTTCCGGGTTTGCTGCTACAAACTGGCCTTCCGCTTTATATTTGCAGTGGGAGTCACTCGGGCTGAAATTCCAAGCTAACCTTCAAACCCGTTGGATAAAATTATCAGACATGATGTATGATAAAAGAAGTAACCTTTTTAATTGTAAAATTTTAAAACAACTGTATGATGAAAAAAGTAAGTTTGGGACCAACAGGTATTAACATCGCACCATTGATCTTTGGGGCCAATGTATTTGGGTGGACGATTGATGAGAAAACCTCCTTCGCTTTGCTTGATCAATTTTTTGAGAAAGGATTTAATTGCATAGATACTGCTGATGTATATTCTGCATGGGCGCCGGGCAATAAAGGAGGAGAGTCTGAAACCATTATAGGTAACTGGCTTAAAAGCGGTCGCCGAAGGGAGGACGTAATTCTTATTACCAAAGTTGGTTACAATGTGAAGAGTGGGCTCTCAAAAAAACATATTCTTGCAGCTGTGGATGCTTCTTTGCAGCGGCTGCAGACGGAGTACATTGATCTATATTTTTCTCACCAGGATGACGGTGTCACTCCATTGGAGGAAACATTGCAAACCTACGATGAGCTCATAAAAGCTGGTAAAGTCAGGAATATTGGAGCCTCTAATTTTTCGGCCGAAAGACTGGGGGAGTCCTTGAAAATAAGTGAAGCAAAACAACTGCCCGCTTACACAGTTTTGCAGCCCGCTGGTAATTTATACGATCGCCGTTTTGAAACAGACTATAAAAATTTTGTAGAGAAAAATAACCTTGGCGTTATTACTTACTCCTCTCTTGCCAGCGGATTTCTTTCAGGCAAATACAAATCTGAAGCAGATTTTTCCAAAAGCGTTCGGGGGCAGGGTATGTCCAAATTTATGAATGAGAAAGCTGCCAAACTGTTGAATGTTTTGAATGAAGTAGCTGGCGAACACAACTGTGCTCCTGCTGCCATAGCACTGGCCTGGTTGATGCAGCATCCCATGGTGACTGCTCCAATAGCAAGCGCAACAAATGCAAAACAGTTGACTGAACTCATGCAGGCTGCAGAGATAAATTTGTCTGAAGCTGATGTAAAGAGATTGACAGTAGACTAAACGCAACCATCAAGTAGGTTCTCATGAATGCACGAAGAAGGTACAAGTGTTCGTTGCCGGCATATGCTTCCACCGGGTACTTTACCCGGGAAATTTAAAAGGGTTGAAAACTGCAAGGCTACCCGGCCGGGTTACAAACTTTTTACCTCTTGCATACAATCACACTGCTTATTGACGTTGATCATCTCAATTGCCTTGTTGCACTGGTAGCTTTGAGTAAAAAATAGGATGCGGATATTCCTTTCCATACTCATACTTGCTCATGGGCTCATTCATTTCATTGGCTTTGCTAAAGCTTTCGTTTACGGTAATGTTACACAAATTAGCATGGAAATTTCCAGACTGGCAGGGGTGTTTTGGCTGGCGGCGGCATTATTTTTTATAGCTACTACCATTTTATATTGGTTGAAGAAAGATGCATGGTTGTTTTTTGGGTTTATCGCAATAGTCATTTCACAAGTACTCATTTTTACTGTTTGGAGAGATGCAAAATTTGGCACCATAGTCAATATCATTATCCTTGCTGCACTGGTATTAAATTGGGGGAGTTACCATTTTGAAAAAAGCTTTCAAAATGATGTAAGTGAGAACCTCCAACGCAGAAACGCTTTAAAGACTGATTTACTTACGGACCTGGATTTACAACTATTACCAGAGCCTGTGCAACGTTACCTTAAATACTCCGGCGTACTCAATAAGCCAAAGTTGAAAAATATGCGAATTGTATTTGAAGGGCACATGCGGGAAAAAGGAAAAGACTTTTTTCCCTTCACCTGTGAACAATATAATTTCTTTGATGACCCTACCCGGCTGTTTTTTATGAAAGCAACCATCAAAGGACTTAACGTGCCTGGTTATCATAAATACAGTCATCAAACTGCTTTAATGGATATCAGGCTTTTTGGATTTTTTCCTGTCGTAAAAAAAGTAGGAAAAGATATGGATCAGGCAGAAACCGTAACCCTCTTTAATGATATGTGTTTGATGGCTCCTGCTACTTTAATTGACAAGCGCATTACTTGGCAAGCTATTGATAACAATTCAGCAAAAGCCACTTTTACAAATCATACCATAACGATCTCGGCCATTTTATATTTTAATGAAGAGGGCCAGTTGGTTGATTTTATTTCAAATGATAGGGATGTAAACCATGTTCCATTTTCTACACCGGTTGGCAACTATAAAAAAATTGATGGCATTAACATCATGACCTACGGTGAAGCTATTTGGCATTACCCCGATGGAAAATTTGTTTATGGGAAATTTAATTTAAAAGCAATTGAATACAATGTTTCAGAGTTAAAATAACAGCATATGAAACTTATTAGAGTATGCCTATCAAGTAACCACGACCAAGGAATGCATTGATGCGGTAATATACTGCCTGGCATATAGAATATGCCTTACGTTCGGCCTACAGTGCTGTATCTATATTTGAGGGAGGAAACAAATAGAAGACAAATTAAAAAATAAGCAGATGAATAGGACAATAAATAAAATAGGTTTCTATGCAGGTGTTACAGCATTTGCGTCTAATGCAGCATTTGTAGTGGTTCAGTTCTTACAATTGTTAGGCGTACTTACTTATCCTTATGACGAAATCTTTATTTATTCTTTTTCACTTTGCATCGTTATTCCCTTTTTATTAGAAATGCTTGCACTACATTATGCAACCGCTGAACATAAAAAAATTTGGACTCATGCGGCTCTCATTTTTACAGTTATTTATGCAGTATTTGTTATGGCAAACTACGTTGTGCAACTGGCCACAGTGATACCCATGACCATTAAAGGAAATGGGGACACCGTCAAAATTCTAAGCCAATCGCCCCATTCGATGTTTTGGGATTACGATGCCATCGGTTATATATCTATGGGGTTAGCCACGTTGTTTGCTGCACAAGCTTTTGAAAAAAGAGGAATTCAAAAATGGGTGCGGATTTCTTTCTTAGCTAATGCATTTGTAACGCCATTAATTGCATTTGTTTACTTTTATCCAACATTTTCTGAAAAGTTATTGATGCTTGCGGTTCCGTGGACCATTACGGCACCAACTGCAATGCTACTCCTTGCAATTATGTTTAAAAGAAATTGGGAGAACAGTGATTTGTCACGTTGAAATCAACGAGCCTCTGCTAAGAAATCTTCCACAGTTTGATCATATCGTTATCCCGCCGATGCCAGTATTTCACTCCAGATGAAGTACTTGAATTACTATCCATAGCAGCTGCACGGTCCCTGCCTTTAAGTATGTATCTATCAACTTGTCTGTTTGGTGAAAAAACTTAACATTAAAAATGCAGCCAATTCCAGCTAAATTTTCCGCGGCTATATTCTACAGAGGGCGTAGGGAATTTAAAAATGTTTAAAATCTGCAGGGCTACTTTAATGCCTTTTTTATCGGTTTTTATTTTGCTAAGGTCGATATCTGGTGCAAGGTACCATTGCCGCCGGCGGTCGATGTCTAGCCGGTAAAACGTAATATTCCCGTCCTTGTCTGTCGCTATGTTTTCATAACCACCAAACAAACCTTCGGTGCCGGTACCCACAGATAGCTGCAGCCATGCTGGCAAATTGCTTTTAGGAAAAAATGCTTTGGGAGCTACACTCAGCCAATAGGTCTGGCCGTTGTAATCTTTCAAAATTCTTTCGGCGGTACTTTTTCCAAACAGCTCATTGCTGCGGGCATTGAGGGTGGGGTCGTTGTAGCGCTTGCGGTGCACAGACCATTTCATTTGAACACGCTGCTCATCCCATGCGAGTTCTTGCGCTACCAGCAAACCGCTTCCGGCAATGTTGGCTGCAAAGTCGCCCCAGCTCCAGCCCCATTCGGTGCTAAAGCCATCCAGCACTTCAATTACCGTTTGGTAAGCTGCGCCACTCATACCACCCAGCCAGATTCGTTTTTTGCGGCTGATACCGCTCCAGCGCCAGAACTCCATGCTGGCCTTGCTCTCTGCATAGGCGCTGTACATATGCCCCAGTTTATCCATTTGTTTCCACTCTCTGGTATCATTGAAAGTATGGAATTTGCCTTGCGGATAATTTTTGTACCAGGCCTGATAAAGCCCCACCATGCCTACACTGTAGCCTACTATGTTGGTGGCGGCTACGATCCGTATGCGGCGGTTGATTTGGGGCTGCCCATTAACTAAACTAACTAGTTGACCGTGGAGCAGCTCTTCCTGAGCAGTATCTAAGCGGGTGCTGCCAGTCTTTTGAATGCTGCTGTCTCTAAAAACTCCGGTGCTGTCTTGCGAAAATCCGCTTAAAAATACCATCGCTGCAAAAAAAAAGCTGAGCAAAGATCTTTTTGTACAAGAGTGTCCTGAAATGATCGGGATAGACTGTGCCACTGACGTCGATAAATAATATACTACCCGGTTCATTAAAACAAAATTAGCTGTAAGTTGTGTTATTCAAGTACGAATAATATATTTTTGAGGATGTTAAACTTATAAATTATGGATACTGCAATTCAGGATAAAATAAACAAGTGGCTTGATGGAAATTATGATGATGCAACCAAAGATGCCATCCGAAATTTAGAAAAAGACCAGCCGGATGAGTTGGCCGATGCTTTTTACCGCAACCTGGAGTTTGGTACGGGTGGCCTGCGTGGCATCATGGGCGTAGGTACCAATCGTATGAATAAATACACGGTAGGTATGGCCACACAGGGTTATGCCAATTATTTAAACAAATGTTTTGATAACAAAGTAAGCGTAGCCATTGCCTACGATTGCAGAAACAACAGTCCCGAATTTGCCAGTATTGCGGCCAATGTTTTTGCCGCAAACGGTATAAAAGTGTATTTGTTTGAAAGCCTCCGTCCCACGCCCGAATTGAGCTTTGCCATCAGGCATTTTAAATGCCAGGGTGGTGTGGTGTGTACGGCCAGCCACAACCCCAAAGAATACAACGGCTACAAAGCCTACTGGGACGATGGAGCGCAAATGGTGCCACCACATGATAAGAACGTAATTGTAGAAGTGGATAAGATTGCTACAGTAGATGATGTAAAATGGAGTGGGGGTGAAGAAAACATTGTGATGATTGGCAAAGAAGTGGATGCCATGTACCTGGATATGGTGAAGAGCCTGAGTGTGTATCCGGAAGTGTGCGAAGCCCAACATGATTTAAAAATTGTATATACGCCTATACATGGTACCGGCATTAAACTGGTGCCGCAGGCGCTGGAAAAATTTGGTTTTACCAACGTGCATGTGGTAAAAGAACAGAGCGAACCCAATGGTAATTTTCCAACGGTGGTGTATCCTAATCCCGAAGAAAGAGAAACCATGAGCATTGGTTTGCAACAGGCCAAAGCCCTGGATGCGGATATTTTACTGGGCACCGACCCAGACGCCGATAGAGTGGGCGTTGGCGTCAAAAATAACAAAGGCGAATGGATTTTGCTGAACGGCAACCAAACGGCCTTGCTGGCTTTTAACTACATGATAGAAGCACGCAAAGCAAAAGGCATTGCACAGCCAAACGATATGGTAGCAAAAACAATTGTGACTACTTACATGATAGATGCCATAGCCAAAGCCAACGGCGTAGCCTGTTACAATGTGCTCACCGGTTTTAAATGGATAGCCTCGCTCATTAAGGCAAAAGAAGGACAAGAAAAATACATCATCGGAGGCGAAGAAAGTTTTGGCTTGATGCTTGGCGATGAGATAAGGGATAAAGATGCCGTAAGTGCCGTAGCCATCATTTGCGAAATGGCAGCTTATGAAAAGAACAAAGGGCGTAGCCTGTTTGAAAAACTGTTGGACCTCTATGTAGAATACGGTTTTTACAAAGAGAGCCTTACCAGCATTACCAAAAAAGGAATGAATGGTGCAGCCGAAATTGCAGCGATGATGGAAGCTTATCGCAAAAACCCGCCTCAAACAATTGATGGCGTAAAAGTAGACCAGCTGTTAGATTATGAATTGCAACAGGGTACCAACCTTGCAGATGGCAGTACGTTTAAAATAGATTTACCCAAGAGCAATGTGTTGCAATTTGTGTTGGGCGATGGCACACAAATTTCTGCCCGCCCAAGCGGTACGGAGCCAAAGATTAAATTTTATTTTAGTGTGAATATGCCACTGGCGGCTGCAGCCGATTTTGATGCAACGGAAAAAATGCTGGACGAAAAAATTGCCAGGATAGAGAAGGAGATGGATTTATAGAAAGTAAAAATTAAAAATTAAAAAGTCAAAAGTATCAGTCCAGGGATAGCGAAAAAAGATGAAAAATCAAAGGAGAAGTATTTGAAAGATATTTTAAAACAAGTTTATAAAATTTTGAGACTTACACTACGGAGCTCAGAAACCTTTTGAACTCTTGAAACCTTTTAAATTTTTGGAACCTCTGGAACTTTTCAACCTTTGAACCTTTTGAACCTGCTCACCACCAAACCTCTATGCCCTCATGAAACATGTCTTAGTTTGCTTTTTTATATTTTCCGCATTTGCATCAAAGGCTCAGCCGGTAAAAATAGATGCCTTCAAGCAAAAAGTATTTTTACTTAACCGTTTTTTGGAAAAAAATCATTACCTCCCACTGGTGTGGAACGATACCAGTTCGGCGATGCTTTACAGGAAGTGGATCACGCAACTGGATGAAGAAAAACTGTTCCTGACCAGCCAGGACATGGGCATTTTGGAAGCGTATAAAAAGAAACTTGATGATGAGATGAAAGGCGGTGACTGGAAATTTTTTGAGTTGTCTGTTAACATCTACAAACAACGTTTGCAGAAAGTAGACAGCATTTTGCAAAAAATATTTGCGAAACCCTTTGATTTTTCTAAGCCTGATCAGATAAGCTGGCCTTGCGCAGACTATGCGGCCAATGATGCCGACTTGGCGCTGCGCTGGTCGAGGTATTTAAAATGGCAAATGCTCGGCAACATTGCAGATGAGTTTACAGAATTAGAAAAGCCATTGGGTACCAGCTTGCCTGCAGACTTTACCAAACTTGAAATTGCTACCCGGCAGGAACTGAAACAAAAGGAAGAGCGTTATGTAAAGAATCTTTTAAGAACTCCGGCGATTCTTATGGCAGATATGCACGAGGCTTACCTCAACAGCATTGCCTGGTGCTACGACCCACACAGTACCTATATGAATTTGGCTGAAAAAGATGATTTTGAAACAGCCATGAGTGCTTCAGAGTACAGTGCCGGGTTTGAACTGGAAGAAAACGAGAAAGGCGAACGGGTAATTGCATTCTTGCAACCCGGCGGTAGTGCCTGGAAGAATGGAAAGTTGCACAAGGGAGATGTGCTTGTGAAAGTAAAATCAAACGGGGTGGAAATAAATGTTTCGGCAGCGTCGCCGGAAGAAATGGATGATTTATTAAGCGGTAACAGTCGCACAGATGTAGAAGTAACTGTAAGAACGACTGCCGGTGAAATCAAAACCATCAAGCTTGTAAAAGAAAAGATAACGGACGAAGAAAGTATTGTAAAAAGCTATATTCTGCATGGCAATAAAAATATTGGCTACATTAACCTGCCCGGTTTTTACAGCAGAGAATCGGAAACGATAAAATCTGAAAAAGACATAACTTATGATGGATGTGCCAATGATGTAAGCAAAGAAATAGTGAAGTTGAAAAAAGATACCATTGCAGGGTTGATATTGGATTTGCGTTACAACGGTGGCGGCAGTATGTGGGAGGCAATGCAGTTATCGGGAATATTTATAGATATTGGGCCGGTGGCATCTGTAAAGGAAAAAGACGGTAAAGTCCGCTTTCTGAAAGATCCTAACCGGGGTACCATTTACGATGGGCCCTTGCTAGTGTTGATAAATGGCGCCAGTGCTAGTGCCAGCGAGTTTGTGAGTGCGGTTTTACAAGATTACAATCGTGCTATTATCGTTGGGGGAACCACCTATGGCAAAGGAACTGCCCAGTCTGTGTTACCGATGGATACGGGTGTTGTAAACAGTAACAAAAGCTACGAAGAATTTGTAAAAATTACACAAAGCAAATTTTATAGGGTCGATGGAACTACAACACAGTGGAAAGGTGTGGTGCCAGATATTTTACTGCCAGATATGTACGGCGATGACAGGTTCAAAGAAAAAGCCAATGAAAGCGCCTTGCAGCCGGATCTGAGCAAGACGGGTATTTATCAGCCCTCAACAGCGTTACCTGTGGCTGCTTTAAATACCAGGAGCCAGCAACGAGTAGCTACCGATGGCTACTTCAAAGCAGTTAATAGTTTTAGCACATGGATGACTCAGTACCAGAAGGGCAGGAATATTCCTTTGCAATGGGCTGCCTACATGGCGCACTATACAAAAACAGCCGGGATGTTTGAACTGCTGAAAGAAGACGATGAAACCATCCGCACTTCTACCTTTGTAAGGAACAATTCTTTTGACCAACAGCGCATCAATGTGTCTACCGCAGAAAGTAAAGAAATAAATGAAGTGTACCTGCAGCAGGTAAGGTCAGATAAGACCATTGAAGAAGCTTACAAAATTTTAATGGACTGGACTGGCAAAAAATAATGATAATATTACTTTCCATATTTTCTGCCAACCTAACCATATATTTGACTAGTCAATTTTAAAAAACTATTTTAAATTTTACCCTTTTATGAAACCATTTTTACGCCTTAGAATTGCGGTTATTTTTTTGCTTGGCAGCATTACATCCATGGCTCAGGATTTTAATAATGCCGGGGAATACATGAGTTTTGTAAGCAAGCAACAAGAAAATATTACCAAGAGATTTATGAGCTATGCCAGCGCCTCGGCACATGGCAGAAAAGCAACTAAAGTAGAGAATCTGCGCAGCAAGCTTATGAACGAAGTGCAGGAAGCCCGTATGAACATTAACGGCATGCCTTCTTTTAAAGGTGATAAAGGTTACCGGGATACTGCCGTTGGTTTTATGAAACTTTATTACAATGTATTAAATGAAGATTACAGCAAGATTGTGAACATGGAAGAAATAGCAGAGCAAAGCTACGACGATATGGAAGCTTATATGCTGGCAAAAGAAATGGTAGATATAAAGCTGGAAGAAGGCAATACAAGGATGCAGGTGGCACAGCGTAAGTTTGCCGGGGCCAATAACATTACCCTTACAGAAAGTAAATCGGAGTTGGAGGATATGATGAAGGAAGTGCATGAAATGAATAAATACTACAAGGAATTGTACTTGGTATTTTTTAAACCTTACAAGCAGGAAGTATACCTGATGCAGGCGATTGAAAAAGGTAACATAACAGGCATCGAACAAAATAAAAGTTCCTTAGCTAAATATGCACAGGAGAGTCTTGAAAAACTAAAGACGATAAAGCCGTATAAAGGGGATAATTCTATGATTACCAATTGCAGAAATATCCTGAACTTTTATGTGAAAGAAGCAGATAAAGCAACCGTTGCCAGCGATTTTTTTCTGGCCAAAGAAAGATTTGAAGCCATTAAAAAAGAATATGAAAAAAAGGACGAGCCTGGAAAACAGGAAGTAAATGACTATAACAAAGGTGTGAATGATATGAATAAAGCTTCGCAGACTTATAATAGCAACAACAACCTGCTCAACCAACAACGGCAGGAAGCTTTGAATAATTGGAACAAATCGTCTGACCAGTTTTTTGACAATCATACACCGCATTACAATTAAGGAAATATCACCACAACTAAAAATGTCAGGAGAATGCTCCTGACATTTTTTTATCTTGCAGCCACATCTAACTTACTTCACTGCCAGGCATGAGAAAATTCGAAGACACATATCGCCACAAAGGATTGCGCAAACAACTATTGGATATCTTAAGGGAGAAAGGCATCAACAGCGAAACCGTGCTGGCGGCAATGAACAATATTCCACGCCATTTTTTTTTAGATACTGCGCTGGATAATATTGCTTACGAAGACAGGGCTTTTCCCATTGGAGATGGGCAAACCATTTCTCAACCTTATACCGTAGCTTATCAAACACAGCTGCTGCAGGTAAAACCAACAGACAAAGTATTGGAAATTGGGACGGGCAGCATTTACCAAGCTACGGTGCTGGCAGAAATAGGCGCTAAAGTTTACACCATCGAGCGACAAAAAAATCTTTTTGAGAAATCAAAATTATACATCTTTAAATCGAAATATTCCAACATCAAATTCTTTTACGGAGATGGATTTGAAGGGTTGCCTACCTACGCACCTTTCGATAAAGTAATTATAACCGCTGCAGCACCTTTCATTCCGCCAAAATTAATTCAACAATTAAAAACTGGTGGACTCATGGTGGTGCCGGTAGACGAGGGAGATTGTCAGCGCATGCTGCGGCTTACCAAAAATGCTGACAGTAGTTTTAGCGAAGAAACCTTTGAGAATTTTAGTTTTGTGCCGATGCTCACGGGGAAGAATGGGTAGGAATTAAAAAGTAAAAAGTAAAAAGTAAAAAGGCAAAGGTGAATCGTGAATGGTCAATTGTGAAAGGTTGAGGGCTACGTTCAATTGCCACGCCCTTCAGGGCGTGGATAAAAAGATAAACTAAGACGCCGGGCTTTAGCCCAGTAGCAGTATGTCTAAAGATGAAAAATATCTTCTCTCATTTAATAGAGTCGAAAAGCGAGGAGGGAAAAATAAAATGGTTCCAGGATTGGTAGCGTCGTCATAGGATCTTGGTTTGAGTAGATAACGCC
>JBKJSJ010000394.1:0-5103 GCA_046595965.1 Ferruginibacter sp. | reverse complement strand
TATGGCGATTACCTGTTTTCCGTGGCTATGATGAAAGTAAACGATTCCCACCTGGCGGAAGACTTGCTGCAGGAAACTTTTTTATCTGCTATTAAAGGAGCTCCCAACTTTAAAGGAGAGAGCTCAGAAAAAACCTGGCTTACTACAATCCTCAACAATAAAATCATAGATCAATACCGCAAAAAATCGGTGCTAAAGGAAGCACAGGAATATTTAACACAAACCGAGCATTCCTTTACGCAACAGTTTTTTGAATCGGAAGACAATGCCATTCCACATTGGTTAGATGATACCTACCCAAAGGACTGGGGAGTCGGAGCTGATGCAAGTATTAATCAGCAGGAGTTTGAAAACATCCTTCATGCCTGCATAAAAAAGATGCCCGAAAAGTTATCAGTTGTTTTTTTGGCCAAATTTATGGAGGCAGAAAGTTCAGAAAATATTTGTAAGGATTTTTCCCTTTCTCCGTCTAATTATTGGGTGATTATTCACAGAGCAAAAGTATTGATGCGGGGTTGCCTGGAAAAAAACTGGTTTCAGAAATAATTAAATAATGGCAGAAGAATTAAAAAATATCATTCGAAATTGTAAAGAAGCTACCCTTATCTCTTTAAAAAAGGAACAAGGAAAAATTACCATTAAAGAAAGGATTAAACTTTCTATTCACCTGTTGTATTGCGATGCCTGCAAACAATTTATAAAGCAATCGGCCATTATTAATAAAGCAATGAAGCAAATCCATCAAAAATTACATCAGCATCCCACACATATACTATCTGCAGAAGCAAAAGAAAAACTACAACAGCAGTTAGATAACCTGCATTAATTTTCTAAAAAATATTTTTAAAAAAACCTTACAGCGTCTGTAAGGTTTTTTTATGCACTGCGTCTATATGGTTGTTATACCAAACGGAATTTCATTTTAGGCCAATCTGTGGTGGCTGAAATTTCGCTTAGCTTTTGTGCGGTAGGGTTTGGTAAATGCCGACCTAAAGTATTGGGCTTATTTATTGATCAAATCGGTGTAAAGGAAATTATTTTTAAATTTTCACAAGCTTAAAAAAGTATAAATAAAATTTGTTGTCAAATGAACAGAAAAATTTTAGCAATAGTTGTAGCCTTGTTTTTTTCGGCAATGGCATTTTCACAATCCAATGAGCAGTCGGCAAAAGCGATGGTAAAATATTTTGAAAACAAAGCCGGTGCTATAAGCGGTTACGATGCTGTAGCTTATTTTAATAAGGGTAAAGCAATGAAAGGAAACGCTCCCTTCGTTTATAACTGGAGTGGCAGCCTCTGGTATTTTAAAGACCAGGCTAACCTGGATGCTTTTAAATTATCGCCGCAAAAATATGTGCCGCAGTATGGAGGTTATTGTGCTTATGGTGCCAGCGAAAATCACCTGTCGCCAACAGACCCCGAGGCATTTACCATTGTGAATGATAAGCTTTACTTGAACTACAACAGTAAGGTAAAAGTAATGTGGCTTAAAGATGAATCCCTGCGCATAGAAAAAGCAAACTCTTTTTGGCCTGCTTTAAATACTGCACAAAAATAAATTTTCTTTAAAACCAAATAAATAAAAGTTATGTATATAGAATTGAAGAAAGTAATAATGTGTTTAATGATTCTTGTGGGAGCAATGAACTCGCAGGCTCAGGATAACTCAGCAATAAGAAAACAACAATTTAATATCAGTAATGGTGCGCCGGCAATAAAGGGCTATGATCCCGTTGCATATTTTAATGTACATAAAGCTGTGCAGGGAAAAAAAGAATGGGCTATTGTTCACCAGGCAGTGCTCTATTATTTTTCTTCTGCCGAAAATAAAGAGCTGTTTAAAAAGAACCCTACAGCTTATGAACCTCAGTATGGTGGCTGGTGTGCTTATGCTATGGGAGCATCTGCAGAAAAAGTAGCAATAGATCCGGAAACGTTTAAATTAATAGACGGCAAGCTCTTTTTATTTTATAACAAATACTTTACTAACACGCTTACCAAATGGAATAAAGATGAGCAAAGCCTGCATACAAAAGCAACTGCTAACTGGATAAAAACATTTCACTAAAAAAACTAACATGCAAACTAAAAAAATATTTTCGTGGGGGCTGCGTTTACTGGCGGCTGTTATACTTCTGCAAACATTGTTTTTTAAATTTAGTGCAGCACCCGAATCTGTGTATATTTTTTCTGCCGTAGGTTTAGAGCCCTGGGGCAGAATAGGAACTGGCGTAGCCGAATTAATTGCGGCTGTTCTATTGCTTTTACCAGGTACTATTGTCTGGGGAGCCATCATGGGCATTGGTATTATGCTGGGAGCAGTAGCCACTCACCTGTTTGTGCTGGGTATAGAAGTAATGAATGATGGAGGACAATTGTTTATTTATGCTTTACTGGTGCTTACAGCCTGTATCATTTTATTTTTTCAAAACAGGCAGCAACTGGTTTTATTAAAAACTAAACTAACAAAATAAAAATATGCAAGTGCTGCTAAAACTATCTTTCTTTTTCTGCTTATTCATTGCACTAACAATAGATGCCAAAACCCAGGGATGTAGCGATGCAGGTTTCTGTAGCGTTGGCAACCTGGGGCACCAACCAATAAGCAAAACATCCCAACAAAAAATAACAGTATTGCTGCCTGCGGGTGTGGGCGATGAAAATGTGTTTGTATTTACGCCCGCCATTCAATACGATAACCAGTTAAATAAAAAATGGGCTGTGCAGGCAAAGCTTACTGCAAATTATGCTGATGGTAACCTGGGCACTGCAACAGCTTTGGGAGATATTTATTTATCGGGCACTTATATTTTCTCACACAAAGAAAATGACTGGAATGTTTCTGCTACACTTGGTACCAAACTTCCGCTGAGCCAGTCTGATTTAAAGTCAGTAAACCTATCTCTGCCTATGCAGTACCAAAGCAGCCTGGGTACTATAGACCTGATAGCCGGTGTAGCATTACTTAATAAACACTGGCAAATTGCTGCAGGCTGGCAGCAGCCTTTAACAGGCACCAATGGTAATAATTTTTTACCCATTTATTTTAATAATGGTGAAGCTGGCAAATACATTCCTTCCAATGACTTTAACAGGAAAGGAGATGTGCTGCTAAGAGTATTGTATAAACATACGCTGAATGATCACTTTCGTTTCAATGCAGGATTATTGAGTATTTATCACCTGGGAAAAGATTCTTATATAGATGGCAACATCAGTAACAAACCTATTGCTATCAAAGGATCGGATGGTCTTACCCTTAATGCAAGTATTGCGGGATGGTATGCTCTTACTAAAAAAATTACCATCGGGCTTACGGCGGCTGTGCCATTGGCAATAAGAGATACACGACCTGATGGACTTACCCGGAGTTTTGTGCTGGCACCGGAAATAAGCTGGAGTTTTTAAAATTATAATTCATAAATAAAAATAAAATTGTATGAAACTATTTTATTCATTGCTGCTGCTGCTGGTTTTAGCATCTGCCTGCAAAAAAGAAAAGCTGGCTCCCGAAACTGTATTGATGGAAATGCCGATGGACACAATGGCTACAGCAACTGCAAACGGACAGTTTATGAATGGCCCTTATGGCATTGTTTCGGGCAGGGCCATCTTATTTAGAAATACCAATGGCAGTTATGACATTAAACTGGAAAATTTTAATACCAGCAACGGACCTGACTTATTTGTTTACCTGAGCAAAGAAATTATGCCTGCAAATTTTATTCAACTGGAAAAATTAAAATCAACTACTGGCAATCAGGTATATGCTGTACCAGGTTCGCCAAATTTTGCCCAATATAAATATGTATGCATTCACTGCAGGCAATACAATCATTTATTTGGATATGCATTGTTGCAATAAATTCGTAAAATTGTACTGGATAAATGCCGGATACCAAAAATGATTTCACACTACTTATGATTTTAAATTTTTTACAGGTATGATACATGCATCTTTACAGGAGCAATTAATTTCTTTGCAGCAATTACTGCAGCATATCAGCAGCAACCATTATTCTCATAAAAGTAATATGCTTGGCAGCAGCAGTATTGGCCAGCATGTGCGGCATGTGGTAGAAATGATACAATGCCTGCAAAATGGGTATGAAGGAGGAATTGTAAATTACGATGAACGTAAAAGAAATACCAGGATAGAAACGGATAACATTTTTGCCGCAAACTTACTGAAGGAACTTCTTCTTACCCTTCAGCAACCCGATAAAGGATTAGCCCTTCAGCAGGCAGGAAATTACGAAGCCGTGCAAACAACCTATAATAGAGAACTGCTTTACAATACAGAGCATGCCATCCATCACATGGCATTAATAAAAGTAGCACTGCGTGAAATGGAAATAAATATAACTGCAGAAGATTTTGGAGTAGCAGCTTCTACTATTCGTTATAAACAATCAAATGTATGTGTACTGTAATATACCTGCCAACAAATGAGGGTGCTGTATTTTCATCTTGCAGAGATGAAGATCCTGCAAGGGCAGCAGCTATAGCACCACAATTAATAAAGGGAAATGCCGGTTGGATGCTATATCCAACGGATGCTGCAGCCAATGGTACCTGGGTAGGTGTGCACGAAAAAGGACATGTGGTTATATTATTGAATGGTGCTTTTAAAAATCATGGACGAAATAGTAATTATAAAAAAAGCAGGGGAGGAATAGTAATAGAAATATTAGACAGCATCAACCCTTTGCGTTCATGGAATTTAATAGACCTGCAGTTTATAGAGCCTTTTACCCTTGTGTGCTGGTATCAGCAGCAATTGTATGAATGGGTATGGGATGGAAATGATAAGCACAAAACAAAACTTGAATCTGGTAAGCCTTTTATCTGGTCTTCTTCTACTTTGTATGATGAGGAAGTGAAGCAGTTGCGAAGCTCCTGGTTTAATGAAGCCATTAAAAAAAATAAATTAAATACGGCAGAAGAACTGTTACATTTTTTAAAAATTCATAACGATGCTACCAATGGATTTGTGATGAAACGGAATGAAAAAATTCAAACACTCAGCATATCATTGATACAACAATTTCCAGTTTTTTTTAATTTTAACTACCACGATTTATTGCAGCAAAAAGAGAGTAA
>JBKJSJ010000085.1:0-2680 GCA_046595965.1 Ferruginibacter sp. | reverse complement strand
GGGGAAAAACTGGCTTACCAATATATTAGCAAACAATTTAAAAAAGCAGGCCTGTTGCCAAAAGGGCAAAACGGTGGTTATCTTCAGGCTTTTGAAGTGAATGATAAAGAAAAAAGAACCGGCCATAATGTTTTGGGGTTTATAGATAACAACGCCGCCGCTACGATTGTATTGGGAGCTCATTACGATCACCTGGGATATGGCGAAGACAAAAATTCTTTATATGCCGGAGAGCAAGAAATGATTCATAATGGGGCAGATGATAATGCCAGTGGCACTGCAGCATTAATAGAACTGGGCAAATGGCTGAAAAAATCTAGCCTTAAAAAATATAATTTTATACTCATTGCATTTTCGGGTGAAGAGCTGGGTTTGTTTGGCTCTAAATATTTTACAGAACATGCAGGCCTACCAGTAAACAGTATAAACTATATGATCAATATGGATATGGTGGGCAGGCTGAATGACAGCAGTCATAGTATTACTGTAGGGGGGTATGGTACATCGCCCTTGTGGGGTCAATTAATAAAAACAGAAAACGCCTATTTAAAAATAAAATTAGACAGCAGCGGCTCGGGGCCTAGCGATCATACATCTTTTTACCGCAAAGACATTCCAGTTTTGTTTTTCTTTACTGGCACCCATAGCGATTATCACAAGCCAACCGATGATGCTAATAAAATTAATTTTAAAGGAATGGTACAAATTGTTTCTTACATAAAAAATATTTTAACAGTTACCAATCAAAAAGAAAAACTGGCTTTTACCAAAACAAAAGAAGTGGCTATGGGCAGAAGTAGTTTTAAAGTAACCATGGGATTAATGCTGGATTATACTTTTAGCGGCCCGGGTATTTTAGTAGAGGGCGTAAGCAGTGGTAAGCCTGCAGAAAAAGCAGGTATTCTTGCTGCTGATATTATTCTGCAACTGGGGGAGCATACCATTGCAGATGTAGAAGCATACATGAAAGCATTGAACAAATTTGATAAAGGACAAACTACCAACGTAAAAATAAAAAGAGGAAATAAGGAAATGTTGTTGCCAGTAATTTTTTAGTTATAGGGGTAGTTTACGCTGGTTCAGTTTTTATTTGGCACCAATTTATAAATAAAATATCCCATAAAGTTCCCTTCTACACCGAAATACTTTGGGGCGGGGGGTAAGGTTTTTTATGAAACTTAAAATAGACAACGAAAGTATAGCACAGGAATTTTTTGAGAACAGTTTTCTCATAGGCATTGTAGCGCCGGTAAAAGGCTATCTTTTTAGCTGGCATGTAAACCAGAAACTGGGATATCAATTCAGGATCAACAACGGCCTGGAAATAGAATTGCGAAAAAAAAATAGAAATTATTTTTTTTCGGTGTATGAGTTTTTAGAGCCTGGGTGCAGCATTGTACACTATTTGTACAACAACCAGAATGATGGAGAATATTTGCTGCCAGAATTTAAACACCTTGATTTTTTGTGGCTGGTAAAAGGCGAAGAGTTGGATAAGGAAGAACTGAAATCATTGTTGCAATCTGTAAAACTGATACCTTCTGTGCAATTGGTAAATGAAATGACCAATGAAAAAATAAAGAACAAACAGCATTTGATTTTATAACTGATAATTTTATCAATTAAATTAATTTTTTATGTGGAAAGAAGAAAAAAATATGCTCCACCGCAAATTTGAATTTGCGGATTTTTCGGAAGCATTTGCTTTTATGACAAGGGTGGCACTTGCCGCAGAAAAGATGAACCATCATCCGCTATGGACAAATGTATATAACACAGTAGAATTCTGGCTTAATACGCATGATGCCGGAGATATTGTAACAGAGAAGGATCATAAACTGGCAAAAAAAATTGATACCATTTTTTTAAAATAGCTGATGCAGAATACTCACACGGTTGCAATGGTAAGGCCAGCCGCATTTGGCTTTAATGAAGAAACGGCTTCAAACAATTATTTTCAGCACAGCTCACAGAAAAACAATGAGCAGTTGCAACAACTGGCATTGTATCAATTTGATGCGATGGTGATATTGTTGCGCAGTGTTGATATTGATGTATTGGTTTTGGAAGATACTGCCATCCCAAAAAAACCGGATGCTGTTTTTCCCAACAATTGGTTTAGCTGCCAGGATGGAGCCATTACGCTGTATCCTATGTTTGCCAAAAACAGGCGGATAGAAAAAAGGGAGGAACTGATAAAAATTTTAAAAAGCAAAACAGGCATTGCTGTTGTAAACGACTGGAGTGAATACGAAGCAAAAGGAACATTCCTGGAAGGCACAGGCAGTATGATCATTGACCATGAATTTAGAATAATTTATGCCGGTCTTTCTGTGCGAACTGATAAAATTTTGCTGGAAAACTTTTGCAAAAAAAATAATTACACGCCCCTTTCTTTTTGTGCAGCAGATGAATATGGAAACGAAATTTATCATACCAATGTAATGATGTGTGTGGGCAACCGCTTTGCTGTACTATGCCTGGATGCAATTGCCAATGATTTTGAAAAAAAGATTGTGGTACACGAACTGGAAACTACGGGCCACGAAATAGTAACAATCAGTTTTGAACAGATGAACCAGTTTGCAGGCAACATGCTACAGTTGAAGAATAAAAAAGGAGCCTATTTTTTGGTAATGAGTAAAACAGCATTTGAATCACTTACACCTGAACAGATCAC
>JBKJSJ010000326.1:0-2675 GCA_046595965.1 Ferruginibacter sp. | reverse complement strand
GGGCATGGTCATTTATTCCTGCATCCTTACAACGAAACGCCCTGGGACGACCAGGTACTTAAAGAAAGCCGTGCAGAAAGAACAGCCCGGGCAGTAAACCATGCCAAAGCCACCCTGCTGGCTGGTTTTACTACAGAGCGTGACCTGGGAACCGAAGGAGCCATGTACGATGATGCAGGTTTAAAAATAGCAATAGAGAAAGGAATAATTCCCGGGCCACGAATGATTATCGCTACCCGGGCTATTGTAGCAAAAGGAACTTACGGGCCTTCCTCAGATAACCCGGATATGGAATTTCTTAAAGGCGCAGAAGAAGTAAGTGGAATAGAAAGTATTGCCAATGCTGTACGCACACAAATTGGTAAAGGCGCCGATTTTATAAAAGTATATGCAGACTACAGGTATGGCTTAAATGATGAGGCTGTGCCTACGTTTACAGTAGAGGAATTAAAAGTAATGGTGGATATTGCCGGTAGCAGTGGAAGAAAAGTGGTAGCGCATGCTGCTACTGCCGAAGGAATGCGCAGGGCAATTGTGGCGGGCGTTTCTACAATTGAGCATGGCGATAACGGTACTGAAGAAATATTTAAACTGATGAAAGAAAAAAATGTAGCATTATGTCCCACTTTGGCAGCAGGGGATGCTGTTTTACAATACAAAGGTTGGCAAAAAGATAAAGAACAAGAGCCTGATCGTATAATCAATAAAAGAAAAACTTTCAGGCTGGCAATAAATGCAGGGGTATCTATCTGTATGGGTGGGGATGTGGGCGTATTTGCTCATGGAGACAACGCCAGGGAAATGGAAATGATGGTGGACTATGGAATGGATCCGCTGGACGTTTTAAAATCTGCTACCAGCATTAATGCAGATGTATTTGGATATGGAGATAGAATCGGAAGAATAAAAAAAGGTTTACTTGCAGACATCATTGCCGTTCAGGGCGACCCTTCTGTGGAAATAAAAAATATCAGGAAATTAAAAATGATTATAAAAGGAGGCCAGGTTATAAAGGAATAAATATTTTTGCCCGCTACCAATTTTATTCTACCCGGAAAAATATAATGAGCCAATCATCAGAAACTTCAACCCTTTCCATTTATTTACAATCTATTGGCAACATAATTGTACTTATTGCTGAATACTTTCACAATTAATCTTTACTAAAATGGATTTACATAAAGAAGATTTGCCTGCTACCTTGCAGGCTTACGAATTAAACGATAACAAAGAAATATTTTTAGCAGAGCAGGTTGTAAACAACCAATCGGAGATAGAACTATTTACATCCAGGTATGCAGGTAAACTTATTAAAGCAAAAACATTTGTTGCCAGCGAACCCCGCAATAGTTTTGGCAATACAGTTTCTAAAAAAAGAAGTTCCTCTGCCGGCATTGTTACATTAATTATTATTCTCGTTATAGTGGCCCTGGTGGCTTATGGTTTCTACACTGGATGGCTCCAGCAAAAATTAAATATTAAAATGTAGATTAATAAATGCTGTGATACGAAACCGAATTTTATTTTGGGCTAATGTGCTTTTGAATTCCCCTAATTAACCAATTTTTTCCCCAGGTTCCTACCTATTCATTAATAATGAATAAGTCGTTCATGCTTTATTTTTATTTTTTTTAAAAAAATACTACACTCAAATAGTTTTGGTAAGTATTTTGTTATTGTGATAAACGATTATATTTTTCCATGAATTAAATTATCATGGAATATCATTTAACCTAAAACAAAATTACATGAAAAGAATCCTGGTATTTGCACTGGCAGCATCTTCACTTGCTGCATGCAATGATCAAAAAAGTACAGAAACAACCACAACAGTAAGCAGTGATACAGCCACTATTATTACCCCCGATGTGTCAACATCCACCACTACATTATACACGCCTGCAGAAGGTGATATTATGTACCGGGATGGAAAAGTAATGGTATGGAGAAACAACGGCTATATATTAGCAGATAATGATGTAAACCTGGATGATAACATTGTAGTAAGAAAAAATGGTGAAGTTATCCGCAATGGTGTGGTTGTAAAGCTGGAAGACGGGCAGGCAGTAAGCAAAACCGGCAGATTTTTTAATAATGCCGGTGAGGCTATTGATGATGCCTGGGATGCTACCAAAACTGGTGTAAAAAAAGCAGCCAGTGCAGTGGGTAAAGGTGCCAAAAAAGTAGGAGAGGAAATAAAAGAAGCGGTGCATTAATAAATTCACAACGATCAATATTTTTAAAAAAGAGCCCGGTACCAGGGCTTTTTTTCTTTCTTAAAGTTTATTAAATACTTTTGGCATCATGAAAAATATACACCTGCTGTTCCTTTTTTTTATTTTTATTTCCTGCAATGAATTTTCTACCACTACAGAAGATTCAGCAGGCATGACTGAAAAACGAAAACTCCCTGCCAATATGGTATATTCTTACGAGTGCCTGAAAGAAGATTCCGGACAAATTTCTGATGCATGGAGCAAAGCTGATAACATTGTAAACAAGCTCGCTACTTTTAATATTGAAGTATCCGACGAAGATCAAATGAAGTTTGGAGATACCTTTTTAATACAGGCATTAAAAGATAAAAACTTTGTGATTGATACCAGCAGCAGTGTAAACGACAAGCTAAAAAATATTCTTGCCAACCTGGTGAGTGTAAGATCAAAACCCAGCAA
>JBKJSJ010000171.1:0-8010 GCA_046595965.1 Ferruginibacter sp. | reverse complement strand
AACAACTGGTAATTTTAAAACTGTATTTTTTTGCACTTTACTCATTAACGTAAAATTACAGGAAAGCGTTTATTCATTAATACCCTCTAATGTATAAAGTAACCTTAAAATAAGCGGTATGCTTACAACCATAATTTTTTAATTATTCGCAAACAGAAACATATACACCAGTGCCCCTGATATTAATAACAATGTAACTGCAGCCTGAGGATTTGAAAATTTTCCTCTTTTCACCATACTCATCACCAGGCCAATGGCCATAACGATCAGGCCCAGCCAAACAAGATTTACATAAGGAAATACATAGGTCTTTACCGTAACAAAGTCTATTAGTTTGTCTGAAACTTTAATACCCAGTTTAATGTTGTGATTATCGCTTACACCGGCAAAGCGCAGGTAAAGATTTTGTGCATACAAAGTATCGTCTCTGTGCATTACGCCCAGCGAATCTACCTCTATCAATGGCATGGCCGCATACCGCACAGCTTCTTTGCTCACTACTGTAATATCAGCCATTAAGGCAACATCCGAAGGTTTGTAATGATAACGACTATTGTTTGGGTTTTTTTCTACTTTGTTTAAAATAAGGTAGCCATTTGGGTAGTAGGCGGTATCGCCTTCATGCAATTCTACTATTTTAAATTGTGCGGTATCCTCGGCCTGCGTTTCGTTAAGGGCATAAGAAATATAAGTAAATACATCCCTGGTTAAATAAGATTTGGTATCGGGGTTGCTGCTCATGTTATTATCCTTCATGAGGTAAACATCAGGCTGCAGTTTAAATTTTTCTTTTACATTTTTTGCTGCATCTTTCCTTTCAAAATTAAGCTGGTAAAACTTTCTACCTTTTTCCATGCCCGAAGAATCGCTGCGGTAAGTAACTTCATATTCGCCCATCCTGGTAGGCACATCCCTTATTAAAGTAAGGTTTTCCCGGGGATCATCTTTTTGCTTGGTCATAGGATCATCGCCTGTTGCCAGGTTTATTCCGTTTACCAAACTGCTGCTGATAACTTTTTTATTGCCTGAAGAAAGAAGAATGCCCACCAGCATAATGGCAAAGCCAGCATGTGCAATAGAAGCTCCTCCACTAAATAATTTGCCTTTTAAAACTATCCAGATATACATTGCATTGGCCACTATTGAATAGATGGCGGCAAAAAGAGCAATATAAATGGCACCCAAAAATCCGGCACCTTCTTTATAATAGGTGATTGGATATAGAATAACTACTAATGCTGTTATGATGGCTGCAATTAAAGTGGGCCAGGCCATTTTTTTAAGCAGGTAAGCTTTGCCGGTAGTTTTATATTTTAAGTATTGTGTAATGGCCGATAATAATCCTATGATAATAGCAATGAGTGCCGCTACTTTGTTGTAAGAAAATTCTACATTTTCGGGAGGTGCTATTTTAGTACCAAATGCAAGATTGATGACCGGCACAGATGTTTTGGCACTGATGAATAATGCACTGAGAAAAAACACCAGCGAACCAATAAACATCCAGAATTCCCGTGAGTTGGTATTTTCTTCTTTGTGTATAGCCGGTATTTTTTTATAATTGACAAAAAATAAAACCAACGCTGGTATCATAAAGGAAACCACAAACAAACCGATCATTACATTAATGGCCTTGCCCGCTTCTGTAAAAGAATGAACAGAAGTGTCGCCCAGCACACCCGTACGGGTAAGAAAAGTAGAGTAGAGCACAAAACTAAAACCGAGTATTGCAAATAAATAACTGGCTCTTAAAGAATGGCCGGTAGCCTTATATACGAGCATGGTATGCAGGCCTGCAATAAGAATGAGCCAGGGAACCATGGATGCATTTTCTACCGGGTCCCAAGCCCAGTAACCACCAAAGCTTAAAGATTCGTAAGCCCATTTGGCACCCATCATTATGCCAACTCCAAGAATGGCAGCACTCATGAGCATCCATGGCAGTGCAGGTTTTACCCAATCGCCAAAGCGTTTTGTTTTTAAACCGGCATAAGCAAATGCAAAAGGAATAAGGGTTGATGCAAAACCCAGGAACAATACAGGTGGATGTATTACCATCCAGTAATTGCGCAGCAGAATATTTAAGCCCATTCCATCTTTTACAAAAGAAAGATAATTGGGCTGGCTGAATATAGGCGCATTTATTTCATTTCTTGTAAGGGTAAATAAACTGTTTCCAATGCGTACATCAAAAACGTAAATACCCAATATCATCATTAATAAAAAAAACTGTGCAAAAGTTACAATGGTCATTACCGGAGCTTCCCAGCCTGTAACTAGGGCCGATTTTCTTCTTACAAATAAAAGCACGCCCAGCACACTGTGGCACAGCGTCCATAAAAGGAAACTTCCTTCCTGGCCTTCCCAGATGCATGCCAGCAGGTATTTTTTTTCCAGCTCCATAGATGCATGTTTATAAGCATACATGTATTCATACATGTGATTGGAACAGATATAAAAAATGATGGAAAATATAATGACAACCCCTACTACCTGTATAAAGAAAAAACTTCGGGCATAACGCAACCAAAGCTGTTGCTGTGCAGCATCTTTTTGGCCAGAGGCTACAAAATAAGAGATGCAGGCAAGCACGGAACCAATAAAAGAAAGAATAATAAAGAAATGACCAATCTGGCCAGGTAGTAAATGTTCTCCTATAAAATTCATTAGAGCGTTGTTGATTGGCAAATATTAATTTCTGGTTGTTTCATTTACACTTTTCTGCAGCTGCTCCTTATCGTCCTTGTATTTGCTGGGGCATTTGAGTAATATTTCCTGGCACTCAAAATGGTCTGCCTGCATTTTACCCTTCATTACAATTCGCTCGCTTTTTTCAAGATCGGTAGGTTTACTGTTGCGGTAAACAACTTTGGTCTGTCCGCCAAGGCTATCTATCGCATAAAAGGCCAGGTAATTAGGATTATTAATGGGGTCGTATTCTATCGGCTGGCTCTTGTCTAATTTTGCAATCAGGTGTACATACTTTCCTTTTTTCTGTTTAGCAGAGTTTACAGTGTCGTAAGTAGAAAAGTCAACAGAATAGGCGAGCAGTCCTACAATGAGTGCTGCAATACCAACAAGTATTATGATATGTGTTTTTTTCATCCCCGGTTGAACAGTTTTTATTGAAATTATTTAAAACCTGGGTGGTAAAGAAAGTAGATATGGGTACAATAATTGAATACCAGATTTCGTTCAAAAAGTGTTCTTGGCAAAGTTAATTCAAAACAAGTTGTATAAATAATTTATAACTCTTTTTTTAACAGACCATGAAATATCAATTGCTGTTATATTTGCAAAAATTTTCAAACCTTCATCATGGCCGATTTGTCTTCTTATAACCCTAATTCTGTAGGAAACCCTGATAACAATATTTTTGGTCTGCCCAGTACCGAAGAAGAAGCCAGGTTGATAATTCTTCCTATTCCATGGGAAGTTACTGTAAGCTACAATGCCGGCACAGCAAGGGCTCCTGAGCATATTTTAAATGCAAGCCTGCAGGTAGATCTTTTTGACCCCGACTTAAGGGATGCCTGGAAACAGGGATTTTATATGAGACCGGTTGATAAAAAAATACTCACCAAAAGCGATTACCTGCGCAAAGAAGCAGAATTGTATATTAATTATATATCGCATGGAGAAATTCTGGAAGAAAATAAATTCATGTGCAAATCTCTGAGGGAGATAAATGCAGGTAGTTTATTTTTAAACAACTGGGTGTATGAGCAAACCAGAGATCTTTTGAATAGAGGCAAATTGGTGGGTTTGCTCGGTGGAGATCATAGTACACCTTTTGGATATATAAAGGCGATTGCAGAAAAATATCCTGATTTTGGTATCCTGCAGATAGATGCTCATTGCGACCTTAGGGAATGTTATGAAGGATTTGTGTATTCTCATGCATCTATCATGTATAATGTGCTTAAAGAAATTGATGCAGTAAAAAAAATAGTGCAGGTAGGCATCAGGGATTTTTGCGATGAAGAATTGGACTATATAGAAAATAGTAATGACCGGGTAGTTACATTTTTTGACAGTAACGTTAAGGAACGTCAGTTTGAAGGTGAGACCTGGAAAAATATTGTAGATGATATTATAGGCAAGTTGCCCCAAAATGTTTTTATAAGTTTTGATATTGATGGGCTTGATCCTAAACTTTGTCCACACACAGGAACACCGGTGCAGGGTGGATTTGAAGCAGAACAAATTTTTTATTTATTGAAGAAACTTTACCAATCGGGTAAAAAAATAATTGGGTTCGATTTAAACGAAGTTGGGGTAAGCAAAAATGAATGGGATGAAAATGTAGGTGCAAGAATATTGTATAAATTGTGCAGCCTGTTAACAGCTGGTAATACTCAGTGAGAGAACCATACAGCATAGAAATTCCTAATGAAAAAATGGCCACTTACAGGCTGATCAATTTTATTATCTCCATTATTAATCTATTAGCTTTTGCATACCTGTTGTTTAATGCTGTTTACAGCTCTGCAAAAAACATTATTCTTATTGGTTTTATCATCAGCCTGCTGGCTCCGTTTTTTTTTATTTTAAAAAAATACATCCACTTTCTCTCTCATTTTAAAATAGAAATATCATTTATTATCTGTGCCATAATTTGGTTTATAAGTGGTAATTATTTACTGGGTTTATTGCTAATGGCGTTTGCTTTATTGGGTATTGCCATGCAGGTAAAACCGGTTATTCATTTTAGCGAATATGGTATAAGATATCCCGGTTTTCCTGCAAAATTATTTTTGTGGAATGAGGTAGATTCGGTGCAACTAAAAGAAGGAATACTTACCATAGATATGAAGAATAACCGGCTGATGCAATACAGCCTGGAAAACGGAATTGCCAATGCTGTGAATGCTAAAGACTTTAATGATTTTTGTGCAGCACAACTTTTAAAAAAATAAATTGCTGCCTGCTACAGCGTTTAAAAAAGTCAATTTCCCTACATTTCTTTCCCTTCAATTTTAAAAAAGTTATTTTTGTCGCTATGCAACAACTCACACAATCTCCTTTTATTTTATATTCCGATGGCAATGGTGCTATTTATGAAGATACCAGTCTTTATGTAACAGGGCGCAGCGGCTGGGATGCTATGCCCATTCCGGAAGATGAGTGGATTGAATTACCGCATGGTGGCCAGTTGTATGAATTGCCAGGCCGGCGGGGCATTGGTATAGATGTGCAAACAGGGGAGATGCGCATTTGCGAACTGGGCTGGGCAGTAGCTGCATTTATTCCGCCTGCTCATACAGGTTTGTATATGGCGGCTTACGAAACCAAACAGGATGCACCCACTCTGCCTTTGTTTTGCTATACTGCCGCAGGTTGGCAGGATGATAAAATATTTGTACCTGCTGTAAGAATAGAAAATGATGTGCGCCAGGAAAGTGAGGGATACGATGATGAAAAAATTGAAGTCGGCGCTGCGCATTTGCTGGAGGCATATCCACACAACAGGCTCATACAACATTTAATGGAAAATTGCTGCATGACCTATACCTGCCCTGCTGCAAGAAATTTATCATTAGGCAGATGGGAATGCCCTGTTCCGGTGTCTCCGGCCTGCAATGCCAACTGCATTGGCTGTATCAGTTTTCAGCCGGTAGAAGAAAGCATTGTAAGCACGCAGGACAGGCTTACTTTTCGGCCTACTTCCGAAGAAATTGTGGAGTTTACGGTTCCTCATCTTCAGTCTGCTCCTTTTCCGCTAATAAGTTTTGGGCAGGGGTGCGAAGGAGAACCACTGCTGATGTGGGAAACCATCCGGGATGCGATTATTGAAATAAGAAAACATACGGATAAAGGCAGCATTAACATTAATACCAATGGCAGCAAGCCAGATGCAGTAAAAGTATTGTGCCAGGCCGGGCTCAACAGCATGAGGGTAAGCACCAATTCGGCCAGGGAACATATTTATACTCCCTACTACAAACCCAATAATTATGTGTTTGCTGATTTAATAGAGAGCCTTAAAATTGTTCGCAGTTATGGTGGGTGGACAAGTATAAATTATTTTGTTTTTCCTGGCATGACGGATAGCATTGAAGAATACGAGGCATTAAGAAAACTGATAAGGGAAACTGATTTGTGCATGATACAATGGCGCAATTTTAATATTGATCCCGATTGGTATTTGGGTAAAATTGGGGTAACGGATACAGGCGAATGCATGGGCGTAAAACAATTGATGGAATTAATAAGGGAAGAATTCCCCCATCTTAAATTTGGATATTTTAATCCTTCTATGGAAAGGATTAAAGGAAATTTTGAAGAAGATTTTGCACATTGATAGAATGGCGTTAAACCTGTTTTAAACTTGATGGTTTATTTAAAGTAAAAAAATACCGATTTGTAGAAATAATTCCACGAATGCATTTTAGCCAATTATTATTTTAAGTAATTTTAATTTTGGCACAAAATTTATCCATAGGTGATTATATAAAAACTTAAAACAAAAAAAATGAAAAAACTCATTTCAAAATCAGCAAGCAAAATTTCTTTATTTTTTACAGCAATGCTGTTAACTATTGTAAGCTTTGCACAGGAAACAAAAAAACTGGATGTAAACATTGATACTGGTAGTAAAGATTCTAACTTTTTAATGCAGCCCTGGGTATGGGTAGTAGGAGGTGCAGTCTTTATTTTATTACTGATTGCTCTTTTAAGAAATAATAGCAACAAATAATTAATTAAAAATTTGATAATAAAAAAACGTTCGGTAAAACGAACGTTTTTTTATTATCAAATGCATTTTTTTTTTAACCTTTTCCATTTATTTTTTATTGACGTCTTTAATGCCACTTTTTTCATTTTACTTTCTGCACACACATTGTCTTTATTCTTTTTTATAGTTTGTATCGTCTATAAAAATATAAAGGTAAATGCCAAAGCCTTGAAAATATTGCATTCTCTTGTAGCTGGTTATACTTATTGTAACAGCATACACAGGTAAATAAAATGCAGGTAAGATAATTTTGCGCCGTTCAAAATATCATTGTGATGATTTGCATCAATTGAATTCAACTGATTAGTAAAATCGCTCCAGTTGATAAATACGGTATCCTTACAATTTTCATAAAAACTAAGAGGAAAAAAAATGTTTTCATTTATTTGCATTTTCAACAAAATATTGTAAATCATTTTACCACCAAGCATAGAACCCAGTGGCACATAACAAAATCCGATGCTGTCAAAATAATTTAGTTCATCGAATATTATGTGTTCACTAAAATCTGTTGAACCCAATTCAGTAAGATCATTCTTTAAACAGGTAAGTTTTTCTTCAAATAATTTTGCTTTGATAATATCGTCAGCAGCATATTTATCAGCAATTATTTTTGCCTGGCTAAAAAAACAATACAGTCGCTTTAACAGTATAATATATTCCTCCTTTTTGATTGTGCCGTCTCTTAATTTATCTGAAAAATTTTGATCTTCTGCCAGGAGATGAAAAGATTTGGTACCGTTCTTTAGCTTATCTAAGATCATTTATAATGTGGTTGCTTTATTAATTTTTATAGTGATTCAGTTAGGTATTCCTGATTTTGTGCGTACAGGCATTCTACTATTAAGCATTTATATTTCCTGTTACTTCTTTCATAACAGCAGGGCTTGCTAATACTTTCTCAATGCTCGAATTTAAATACTGCAATGTAAATGGTTTATTTATATATGCAGCAGCCGCAATTTCTATTGACAATTTGTGAATATCAGGGTGAGCAGAAAATAATATCACAGGGATATGGCTGAAACGATCCTCACTCCTGATTTCTTTAATAATTTCGGCTGCCACTTTTTGCCCTACAAAATTATCGGTTATGATAAGATCGGGTAAAAAATCATTCATTTTTTCCATCAGATTGATGGTGTTGTTTATCATTGAAAGCCTGTACCGTTTGGCAAGTGCAAGGATAAGTATATCTGCGGTATCTGCATCATCCTCAATAATAAGAATCTTTTTCATACAATTATTTTATTGCTGTGTGATGTGTAAAC
>JBKJSJ010000433.1:0-8586 GCA_046595965.1 Ferruginibacter sp. | reverse complement strand
AAGTAATTTTACTAAGTATATTTTCATAAAAGATTTGATTATCAAATAACTAATTAGTAAATGACCCAAAAGTTATCCATAAAATTTCGCTAATTTCAAATGAAACTGTAACTTGACGATTCTTTATATTAACCCAACCTATACCAAAACATGAATGCGGAAAACCTTATTAAAATTGCTATTGCCGATGACCACAAAATATTCAGAGACGGTATCAAGATGGCACTCTCTGGAAAACCAAACCTAAAAATGCTTTGGGAAGCTGAGGACGGCAAAGACATGATACACAAAATAGCCATTAAAAAACCCGATGTATTATTAATGGATATCCGGATGCCGGAAATAGATGGCATCAATGGCATACAACTGATAAGAAAAGAATTTGAAGATATAAAAATCATCGTGCTTACGATGTACGACGATCAGCAGATGATTAGTAAAATGATGGAAATGGGTGCCAACGCCTATCTTACAAAAACAACAGACCCCGAAGAAATTTATGAAGCCATTCTTACCTGCATGAACGATGATTTTTATTTTAATGAACTGGTGAATAAAGCGGTAATGGGTAAGCTGATGCAGAAAAAAAATGTACGCCAGCATTATGGAAACAATACGCCTATCAACTTTAATGAAAAAGAAATAAAAATATTGCAGTTACTGGCCGAAGATAAAACCACTGAAGAAATTTCAAAGATTATTTTTCTCAGCCCCAGAACCATAGAAACCATCCGCCAGAATATGAAAACAAAAGTAAATGCCAAGACCATTGGTGGGCTCATTATGTATGGCATGCGCAACAAATTAATAGACTAAAAAATTTTACACGCCCTGGTATTTTTGCAGCCTTTTAAACTAAATGATTGAATCGTTTTTATTCTAACCCATTTAATTTCAACATATCCCATTCTTATTTAAACCGTAAAAACAAGTGAAAAAATTTCATTACACACAATATTTAGAGATTTAGCCGAAACTTTAGCGTAAAATTCCCATTTACATCATAGGGTATTTACACGCAATATTGTTTGTCAATATAATTTGACCTTGCAACCTTCGTTATTATATGGTAAACTTACTAACCATAAATACATTAATTTTACCTCTCAAATTATGAAACAGGACTCCACAGAACCCATTACCGTAATAATTGCCGACGACCATGTCCTCTACAGGGCTGGTGTAAAGACCTCACTGAGTGCAAAAAAAGACATTAAAGTAATTGCTGAAGCAGATAATGGAATGCATTTGCTTAATCTTATAAAAACAATTCCGGTTGATGTAATACTTTTAGATATTCAAATGCCTATCATGGATGGAATAGCTGCACTTCCCGAAATAAAAAAGATAAGCCCCAATACCAAGGTTATTATGCTCACTTTTATGGAAGATAATAGCATGATAACAAAATTGATGGAACTGGGAGCCAATAGCTACCTGGCAAAAACCAGTGATGTAGAAATAATATACGAGGCCATTAAAACCTGTTACAACCAGGAATACTATTTTAATTCAATGACAAATAAAGCGTTGCTTACTAACTTAAAACAACGCAATATGATGGCTCCGCCGCAACTAATGCCACAGGAAGTGCATTTAAATGATAAAGAAACAACCATCCTGAGGCTGATGTGCGAAGAAAAAAGCACCAAAGAAATTGCCGATATAGTTGAGCTGAGCCCAAGAACGGTAGAAGCCATCAGGGATAAACTAAAAGTGAAAACCGGTGCTAAAAGCACTGCAGGTCTTATAATGTATGCAGTAAAACATAAAATAATAGAAGAACTGTAACCTCCCAATTTTATTTTTAAAATCCCCGTTTCCACGGGGATTTTTTAATTTTACTCCATGAATTATTTAAATTTCAACGGCAAACTACTTCCAGAAAACAGCCTTATTGCCAGTGCTGATAACAGGTCTTTGAGATATGGTGACGGACTCTTTGAAACCATCCTGTATAAGAATAGCCAGTTTATTTTATTAGATGAACACCTTGGCAGGTTATGGGAAGGTATGCAGTTGATGCAGTTCGAATGCCCTAAACAATTTACCAAAAACTATATTATTACAGAGCTGCAAAACCTTGTAGATAAAAACAAACTTACGACTGCCAGGGTGCGGCTAACAGTAATAAGAGGTGATGGTGGTTTGTATGATGCGATAAATCATAAGCCAAATTTAATTTTACAATGCTGGCCACTGGCAAATGAACAGGGATTGCTGAATATTAATGGCCTGCAACTTTGCATTTACAGGGATGCCCGCAAAAGCTGCGATGCGTTCAGCAATATAAAACACAACAACTACCTGCCCTACCTGATGGGGGCACTGTTTGCAAAAAAAAATAAATGCAACGATGCCGTTATATTAAACCAGCACCTGCGCATTTGCGATAGTACCATTGCCAATATATTTATTATAAAAGACCAGGTTATTTATACTCCATCTCTGGCCGAGGGATGTATAAAGGGTATTCTAAGACAATATTTATTGAAACAGTTGCCTGCACTGGGTTTTAAAATAAATGAGATTGAAATAAATGAAGAGATACTTATGAATGCAGAAGAAGTTTTTTTAAGCAATTCTATTTACAATATCAGGTGGGTTGCATCTATTAATGATAAAAACTACAGGAACGATGACACCAAAAAAATATTTAATGCATTGTGCAGAACTTATGCTACCGTGTTTTGTTAGCAGTTTCAGTTAATCATTATAATGAAACAAACTATTAACATAGCCTGGTTTAGAAGAGACCTTAGACTTACTGACAATGCGGCCCTTTACCATGCGTTGAAAAGCGAAAACCCTGTACTGCCCATATTTATTTTTGATAAAAATATATTGGATAAACTGGAAAACAGATCGGATAAAAGGGTAAGTTTTATACATGCTGCATTAACAGAAATGCAGGAAAAACTTACCCGGTTAGGTTCATCGCTTGAAATAATAATAGGCAGCCCTGAAGAAGTTTTTAAAAATTTATTGCAGAAATACAGCATTAACCAGGTTTTTACCAACCACGATTATGAACCTTATGCAATACAAAGAGACAAAAAAATTGCTACATTATTAAATGTACATGGGGTCACATTGCACACTTATAAAGACCAGGTAATATTTGAAAAAAACGAAGTATTAAAAGACGATGGCAAACCCTATACAGTTTTTACTCCCTATAGCCGTAAATGGAAAACTGCATTAAAAAACTTTCATACCAAACCTTACCCTAACGAAAAATATTTAAGTAATTTTTTTAAACAACCACCTGTTTCTATTCCATCGCTTTCACAAATTGGGTTTAATAAAACAACAAAAGAATTTCCTTCCAAAAGCCTGGAAGAAGAACTGATAAGGCACTATGGCGACACAAGAAATTTTCCGGGCATCAAAGGTACATCCAGGCTGGGCGTACATTTCAGGTTTGGCACTATCAGCATCAGGCAGGCTGCTGCCAAAGCATTGCTGCTTTCCCCGGTTTTTTTAAACGAATTAATCTGGCGTGATTTTTATCAAATGATCTTATGGCATTTCCCCCAGGTGGGGGAAGGCAAAGCTTTTAAACCGGCTTACGATGCCATTGAATGGCGCAGAGATACAGGTGAATTTAAAAAATGGTGTAGCGGGCAAACCGGCTATCCCATTGTAGATGCAGGTATGCGTGAATTAAACGAAACAGGTTTTATGCACAACCGGGTAAGGATGATAGTTGCTTCCTTTTTGTGCAAACATTTATTATTGGACTGGCGGTTGGGCGAAGCTTATTTTGCAGAAAAACTGCTCGATTTTGATTTAGCAGCCAATAATGGCGGATGGCAATGGGCAGCCGGCAGTGGCTGCGATGCGGCACCTTATTTCAGGATTTTTAATCCTACACTTCAAACCAAAAAATTTGATGCGGATCATACTTACATAAAAAAATGGGTGCCCGAATACCAGGAATTTGGCTATCCCCAACCGATAGTAGATCATGAAATGGCCAGGAAACGCTGCCTGCTTGTTTACTCAAATGCCCTGAAAAAAGATTGAAATCATACCCACTTTATATAATAAGAGTACAATGTAATTTGTGGCGGTATAATCTGCCGGCAGGCAAAGACCTTCTAAAATTTCCACGCAGAATCCGTTGTACTCCATAGTAAATCATGATGGCTTTAATGCACAAATAAATCATCCGGGTTTATAGTAACAGCATTCATTTTTGCAAAAACATCCAGCAATTTTAATACTGCTTCCCTACCCTCCCGCTGCAGGCTGATTGAATAATTGTTTACATACAGGTCTATATGTTTAAGCATTATGGCTTCGCTCATTTCCTGTGAATTTTCTTTTATAAAATCATTTAGCACGGGATATGCTTCATAAGCATATTCAATACTCTTTTTTATAAGCCTGTTTATTTTTTGCTGAAGATCGATCTCTAAATATTTTTTTACAACAATTCCACCTAAGGGGATGGGCACATTATTTTGCTGTTCCCAATAATCGCCCAGGTCAATAATTTTTATCAGGCCCTTTGCTTCATAGGTAAACCTGTTTTCATGTATAATTACACCCAGGCCCTTCCCCTGCAAAACAAAATTTTCTATCTCATCGTACCGTAGAAATATTTTATTTTTTGCAAGGGGATATTTTAAAGAAAATAATAAATGCGCAGTAGTATTTTTTCCGGGAATAGCTATTAATTGCATTTCTACATTCAACATGGTATCTTCTACGTTCGAAATTAATAATGGCCCTACTCCCTTACCCAAGGCACTTCCACTATCCAGCAATTTATATTTATCCAACACTAATGGTAAAACACCGTAACTCAGTTTTGTAATATCCAGCCTGCCCTCCAAAGCCCACTGGTTAAGGGTTTGCACATCTTCCAGCACGGGTTTAAACTGCAGCCCTTCTGTATTTATTTTATCATGAATCAACGCATCAAAAATAAACGTATCATTTGGGCAGGGAGAAAAGCCGATGGTGAGCTGCATGAGTTTTTTGTTAATTTATTTTATTGCAGAATGGCTTTATTATTTTTGATTTTTATATTTTTAATTTCACTACCTCACTTTTTTTTGACCACCGGATACTAACTATATACCACTGAATCCTGATTACTGACCTCTGCAAACAATTTGCCCAACTCAATATTTAAATGAGTAATAGCTTCGTTCATTTTCCATTTTAATTTATCTCTTTCTCCCACTCTGTTGCTAATACTTCTTAATTGAATAAAAGGAATTTTTTCCTGCAGGCAACCATAATGAAACGCAGCTCCTTCCATACTTTCAATATCTGCATGATACTTCCTTACATACTGGTTAATAATTTTTTCATCATCTCCCACAGTATTTATGGTAATGGCTGTAGTTTTTTTTAAGGTTGATTGTTCTAAAAATTTATTTTCATTTATCAGCCAGCCATCTTTGTAAGGTGCTTCATTTTTTTCGGCCAGGCCCACATCAAATAAATTTTTTAATTCGTCTTTTTCAAAAACCCCCAAATCTGCAAAAAAATCTTTTTGCACCAAAACAGTTTCCCCCAAAAAAATACCGGGGTTAAAGGAACCTGCTATGCCGGCCTGTATCACTAAATCATATTTGTTTAATTGTATTTTTTTTACCAGTTGATAAAGGCAGGCTGGTACCCCTACTCCAGTTATTAAATATTCTGCCGCTTTGGTCTGGGCTATAAAAGGAGCTATTTCTCTTTCTGTAGCTGCTATTACTAATACATGCATAATGCAAATTTCGATCATTGACTTTACATTTCTCACAATAGGGGTTACATTTGCAAAAATTTCATCAACCGATGTTGTATATAACGAGAATAGAACATTTTAATGCTGCTCACAAACTCTTTAATCCATCCTGGACCAAAGAAAAAAATGAAGCAATTTTTGGTAAATGTGCTAACGAAAACTGGCACGGACACAACTTTGAATTGTATGTTACCATAAAAGGCATTCCAGATGAAGAAACGGGGTTTGTGTATGATGTAAAAAAATTAAGTATCATTATTAAAGAACATGTGATAGATAAGTTGGATCATAAAAACTTAAACGAAGATGTGCCTTTTATGAAAGGTAAATTATGTTCTATTGAAAACCTGGTGACGGCTATCTGGCAGCAACTGGCCCCTCAGTTACCCGATACTATACAATTGCATTGCCTGAAATTATATGAAACCCCCAGAATTTTTGTAGAGTATTTTGGAAATTAATCCTGCAATTACTCCCAACAATTTGTACATTTAATTGTTTATAGTTGGTATTGGATGAACAGCACACTTCTGTTTTAATTAAAATATCAGCAGGAAAGAAAAATCATCTACCACTTTCAATTAATAAAACACATGAACAATAAGGTTGCAGTTTTTAGAAAAGAGCATTTTAACGCCGCTCACAGGCTATACAATCCTGCCTGGGACTTTGCTAAAAACAATGCTGTGTTTGGCAAATGTAATAACCCCCATTATCATGGACACAATTATGACCTGGTGGTGAAACTCGTAGGCGAACCCGATCCCGAAACAGGTTATGTAATGGACCTAAAATTACTAAGTGATATCATACAGGATAAAGTACTGGAAAAATTTGACCACAGAAACCTGAATGAAGATTGCCCCGAATTTAAAAACCTAAACCCTACTGCAGAAAATATTGCAATTGTAATTTACCGGTTACTGAGGCCTTCTATAGAAAGTAAACTTTTTTTACAGATCAGACTATATGAAACAGAAAGAAACTTTGTAGAATATCCGGTTGAATCATTTTAAAGAAAAATATTTACATGGCTTATAAAAAAATTGAATTATACGATGAAGCAATAACAGCAGCTCTCGTAAAAACTTATAAAGAAAGTATATCGTTACTGGGCGAAGATGCAGAAAGAGAGGGCCTTTCTAAAACACCGGAGAGAATGGCCAAAGCCATGCAGTTTCTCACACAGGGTTATACCCAGGATGCTAAAGCCGTTCTGGATTCTGCCAGGTTTCATGAAGATGTGAGTGAAATGGTAATTGTAAAAGATATAGAACTTTACAGTATGTGCGAGCATCACATGCTACCGTTTTATGGCAAGGCACATGTTGCGTATATACCTAATGGTTATATAACCGGCTTGAGCAAAATTGCCAGAGTAGTAGATATTTTCAGCCGTAGGCTGCAGGTGCAGGAAAGATTAACTGCACAAGTACTGGAAGCCATCAAAGCATCCCTTAATCCTCATGGTGTAGCAGTAGTAATAGAAGCATCTCATTTGTGCATGATGATGCGGGGAGTGCAAAAACAAAATTCCGTAACAACTACTTCTGCATTTTTTGGACAGTTTGAAAAAAATGAAACCAGGAGTGAGTTCTTGAAACTGATAAGTGCTAACCTGCATTAGCAAATAAATCAAATGCATCTAAATTAAATGAACAGGTTTCAGTAAGTCTGAAATTTTTTGTGCCATTTTGTTTATACTTATTATCAATCAATTCAAAAATTTCTATTGTCTTTTTATCGCAATCTGCAATAATAAAATATTTTACTCCATACATTTCATAGAGATTAAATTTTGTATTTCTATCTCTCAGCCTTGTAGAATGGGAGGAAACTTCCAGGATCAATTGTGGTGGAAAGGTCAAAAAATCTTCCTTAAATTCTCCACATACTACCATACAATCGGGCCTTACCACAGTATTGTCATTAACAATCCAATCCAGTTCCATATAAACTTCACAATCGCAATTAATTTTATTTGCTTTCAAAGTATTGCCCATTTCTCTGTTGAATACTGAAGCAAACAATTGGTGGGCCCTTTTTGGAGAAGGGCTCATTGCATAAGGATACCCATTCACCAGTTCCCAATCACCTTCCCACAATTTATAATCGTTGTAAGAATATCTCTCGGGTTTAAATATATTGTCTGATAAATTCATTTCGTATATTTCATTTCAAATTTAAAATATATTTTTGGTTAAAACTAATCAACTCATGTTACATGCATTTATATTCCCCGGCCAGGGTGCACAATTTAGCGGAATGGGAAAACCATTGTATCAAAGCAATGAAACCAGCAAACAATTATTTGAACAGGCCAACGATATTCTTGGTTTTAGTATTTCTGATACCATGTTTACCGGTACTGACGAAGAACTAAAACAAACCAATGTAACACAGCCGGCTGTTTTTTTACATTCGGTAGCAGCATTTTTAAATAATGAGAATGCAAAACCTGCAATGGTAGCCGGGCATTCTCTGGGAGAATTTTCTGCACTGGTAGCCAATAAAACATTATCATTTGCCGATGCATTAAAATTAGTTTCCATCCGTGCAAAAGCCATGCAGCGTGCCTGCGAATTAAATCCATCTACCATGGCAGCAGTTTTAAATTTAGCAAATGAAAAAGTAGAAGAAATTTGTAAGCAGGTTGCCGATGAATCTGGCGAAGTAGTAGTGGCTGCCAATTATAATTGCCCCGGCCAGTTGGTTATTAGTGGCTCTTTAAAAGGAATTGATATTGCATGCGAAAGAATGATTGCAGCAGGTGCAAAAAGAGCGTTGAAATTACCGGTAGGTGGCGCATTTCACTCGCCCTTAATGTTGCCGGC
>JBKJSJ010000411.1:0-2818 GCA_046595965.1 Ferruginibacter sp. | reverse complement strand
ATTGAGTTTGTCCAGGTAAGCTGTAAAACGATACTTTCCTTACTTACCTGTTTGCCTCCCATTTCTAAATTTAAAATGATCCTTTCGATTTCGTTTTGCTGTTTTTTTAGAAGTGCGTTATATGGAAAACCCACGCAAATTGACCCCCTCCCGCCATGGGAAACTGACCCCCCTCGGCCATTTCAAATTGACCCCCTGATTCCGGCTCAAATTGACCCCCTCTAAAATGAGATAAAAGAACAGTTGTTTTTGTAGGATTATAATCGGTTGTTTTAATCAAAACCAACCGGGAAAAATCATGTCCAACAAACCAATTGAGATGTTTAAAATCAGACAGGTATTGCGCCTTTATGCAGATGGCCGGGGCAGTAAATTTATCAGCAAAACAACAGGTATAGCCCGTAATACGATCAAGAAGTACCTGCTGCAATTTGTGGAGTTGCGGCTAACTATTGAACGTGTGGAAGAGATGAGTGACAGACAACTGGCTACTGCCTTTTTACAGGAAAAGCCAAAAACAGAAAGTAACCGTACACTGGAGCTGGAGCAGTTGTTGCCCGATCTTGCCACCAGGTTGAAGAAGCGGGGTGTTACCAAGCAAATGGTATATACCTGGTATGTTAGCCAATGCTCCAATGGGTTCAAACACTCCGCCTTCCTGGAGCGCCTAAACGCTTATATGGGTATGAGCAAACCTTCCATGCGTGTACCGCATAAGGTGGGTGATAAACTCTTTATCGATTTTACAGGAAAGAAGTTACAGGTAGTAGACAAGCAAACTGGTGAAGTGCAGGAGGTAGAAGTTTTTGTTGCCATTCTCGGCTGTAGCCAGCTTACTTATGTAACTGCCGTTGCTTCGCAAAAGAAAGAGGATTTTATACTTGCGTGTGAACAGGCTTTACACTTCTATGGCGGCGTACCTGAAGTCATTGTGCCGGATAATTTAAAATCAGCCGTAAAGAAAGCCAGCAGGTATGAAGCTGAACTTAATGATAGTTTTGCCGCATTTGCAGCCCATTACAACACTTATGTTTTTCCGGCAAGGGCATATAAGCCCAAAGACAAGGCGCTCGTAGAAGGGGCTGTAAAAATCATCTACACAACCATCTTTACTAAAATAGATGAAAAGGTATACACCAGTTTAGAAACATTAAACAGTGATATTCTTTTTTATTTAGCAGCCCATAATAATACCCTGCTTACCGGGTGTGATTACAGCAGGCTGCAACAGTTCGATCAACTGGAAAAAAATGTTTTAAAACCGTTGAACAAATATCCCTACGACCCCATGATCACCAAAATGGCAACGGTTGGCAAAACAGGGTATGTTACAGCAGAGTACCGGTACTACAGTGTTCCTTATAAATTTATTGGCAAAAAAGTGAAGCTGATGTACAACCGTACAAAGGTGGAAGCCTATGATGATCACGAGATAATAGCCGTTCATGTGCGCCAGTACGGCAAAGAAAAATACATACAAAATGAAGATCACCTTGCATCCTGGCACCGGTACCCCACCGAATGGAACCCTGAAAAATTTATTGCTGATGCTACATTGATAGATGCAGTGGTAGCAGAGTACATCAAAAAAGTATTATCCAGAAGTGAGTATCCCGAAAAGAACTACAGGGCTTGCCAGGGGATTATCAATTACAAAAAACGGGTTGGTGATATAAGGCTCATCAACGCCTGTAAACGTGCTGATAGTTTTAACGTGTACAACTTTGGTATCATCGAAAGGATATTGAAATCAAAGGCAGACAGTATACCACTGGATGAGGAAATGCCACCAGTTGGTGGCGGCAACAATATGCCGCTGCATGATAATATCCGTGGCGAAGACTATTACCAATAAAGTGGGAGTGCAATATTTATTAATCAAATAAAAATCAAAAGCAATGAACAAAGAAAGTTTAGAAAAGATGAGCCGTATGCGGCTTTTAGGAATGCACCATGCTTTTAAAACCAGTATTGAAACTGAACCACCCCCGCAGTTTACAAATGACGAACTGGTACATCACCTTGTACAAAGCGAGTGGGACGACAGGCGCTACCGTATGGTACAAAGAGGGCTTAAGAATGCCAACTTCCGGTACCGTGCCAGTATAGAACAAATAGACTATGCTGAAGGCCGGGGCCTGGATAAAAACCAGGTACAGCGGCTATCCACCTGCGATTTTATAAAAAAAGGGGAAGATCTTTTTATTACAGGCAGTACTGGTACCGGTAAAAGTTTTTTAGCCTCAGCACTTGGGCAGCAGGCCTGTTTGCTGGGTTACAAAATCCTGTACGCCAACACCACAAAATTGATGTCGCATTTAAAAATGGCCAAAGCAGATGGCACCCATTTAAGAGAATTATCGAAAATAGAAAAACAAGACGCATTAATATTAGATGACTTTGGAGTGCAACCCTTCGATGCAGGCAGCAGGGCATTACTACTGGATATCATTGAAGACCGGCATGGTAAACGTACCACCATCATTACTGCACAGGTACCTGTAAAAAAATGGCATGAAGTGATCGGAGAAAAAACACTTGCCGATGCTATCCTGGACAGAATCGTTCACCAATCTATCCGGATAGAACTTTACGGAGAATCACTAAGAAAAAAGCAAAAAGCAAACGCAGAAACAATGGAATCATTTTTATAAAACCAACGGACAGAAACTAATCATTAATTTAGTTCTGCAAAACAACAGTTCTTTATCTCTTTTTTAGTCCTCTTCAGCAGGCTTTTTTTAGGACCTTTTTGAAATCGTTTTTTAGGGGGTCAATTTGAAATGGCGAAGGGGGGTCAGTTTAGCCGGAATTTACA
>JBKJSJ010000437.1:0-5252 GCA_046595965.1 Ferruginibacter sp. | reverse complement strand
CATGGGCGGTGGTTTTGGCCGCAAACTGGCATCGGATTTTGGTGCTGAAGCTATGCAACTGGCTACTCATTCGGATGGTTATCCTGTGCAGCTTTTATATACCCGCCAGGAAGATATTCAATTCGGATTGTTCAGGCCAGCATCGGAACACAGCATATCTGCAGAAGTAAATGCAGCAGGTATGCCCGTTAATTGGGAACACCGGGTAGCTATATCACCGGTAGAAGATTTCCAGGGAGGAAATAAAAATGAATTGGGTCCGCTAAGATCGGAAATGGGCGGAGGTATGGATGGGGGTATGTATTACGATATTCCAAACATCAGGGCAGCCGCAAGCCGTGCCCTTTCTCCCCTGCCCCTCTGCTGGTGGCGGGCGGTAAACTTTACTTATCACAACTATGTAATAGAAAGTTTTGTTGATGAACTGGCGCAGCAAGCTAAAAAAGATGCGCTGGAATATCGTCTTGCATTGCTGGCCACTATGCCGGTAACAAAAATTAGCGGCGTAGATTATAATCCTAAAAGACTGGAAGTAGTTTTAAAAGAAGCAGCAGCCATGATAAACTGGAAAGCACCACGGCCCGCCGGACGTGGAGTGGGCATAGCCTGTTGTTTTTATAATCATGCAATGGCTTATACAGCTCATGCATTTGATGTAAGTGTAAGCGCACAAAAAAAGATAACGATTCACAAAGCAGTGTGTGTAACGGATGTGGGCACCGTTATAGATCCTGATGGATTGGAAAATCAATTGCAAGGAAGCCTTACCTGGGGATTGAGTGAGGCATTAAAAAGTGAAATAACTTTTTTAAATGGAAGTGTAGAACAAAATAGTTTCTTAGAATTTGAAGTATTACTAATGAATGAAATACCGCCTTATGAAATAAAAATTATCAGCAATACAGAACTGCCAGGGGGTGCGGGAGAAACCAGTGTACCAAGTGTGAAGCCAGCTTTGTGCAATGCTATAGCTTCAGCCAGTGGGCAAAGAATAAGATCACTTCCTTTGAATAAACTTGGTCTTACTTTGGTTTGACGGAGCCCTGTCAGGGCGTTTAAGATTAATACTAAAACCTAATTACTGCTTCTGCTTTGGTTCCTTTCTTATTTTTTTTCATGGCCGGTGCAGCCTGCAGGATATTTTTGGCAACAGTGTTAAGTGAATCGGATAAAGATTTTTTAATAGAAATATTTTTAGCGTTCCCTTTGGAATCTAAATCAAATAAAAGAATGACTTCCTTATTATTTATTGCAGGTACAATAGATTTATTTTTTAAACTATCACTTATAAACTGATTAAAGTTTAGCCAGCCAGCCAGGGGTGCTGCATTCTTAAGCATTACCCAATTAATTGTGTTTACAAATTTAGCTGCATCTTTTTTTGATGCAGACGAATACATTTGCTTTTTACTTTTTGCCTGGCCGTAGCCGGTAACTACCACTTCGCTTAAAGCCTGGTTGCTTTCTTTTAATATAATAATATTTTCTGCATTGGCGGCATTAAGGGCAGCATTGGTTTTAGCAAACCCCAAAGCATCTACATCTACTTTTACGGTGGCTGCATTGTTATTATTGTTTATAGAAAAGTATCCATCCTTATCTGCAGATAATAATATTTTATTTTTGCTGTCATTTATGCTGGCATAAGGCACCGGCTTTCCTGCATCATCTACTACCCTTCCATTTATAGTATTTTGGTTAATGCTGTTGCTGCCTCTTATTCTTATAGATTCCTGAGATGGATTTACATTGACTCCACTTAGTCTGCCCTGCAATTCCTGGTTAACATTGGCAGAGGGAGCGGCAGCTTTTTCTCTATCAAAAAGTTTGGGCTTTTCGGCTATAGCTACATCATTGAGCGGCTGAGCATCTGAAACAATTGCAGCAGGTACATTTGATGCTACTTCTTCTTTATCTGCTACCACAGGTTTTGTTTTTTTTGCAGAAGCAATAAATGAAGTTTTATCTTTTTCGGTTAACGGATCATTTGTTTTATCGTGGGCAACTATATTTTCCGTGTCGGTGGAAGCCATAGTAGCAGATGCTGCATCATCAGTTGGAGCAATGGGTGTTAAGGTTTTTGAAATGGTTGCCATCTCCACCTGTTTATCTTCTTTGTTATTATCAAGCAACCATGCAAACCCAGCAAATAAAATAAGTGCTGCAGCAATCTTTAAAAATTGTGAAACTCCTTTTTGATTGTACCAAACAATTTTTGCCTGTTCTTTTTGTGGATTCAGTTTATTTTTTAATGCTGCTATATCAGCCACAGGAGTTTTGGTGTAAGCATATCCTTCCAGCGCATCATCCAGGAAAGGATCATCCAGGGCGGCTTTTTCCAGGGCATGCATTTCCAATGGCGGCATTTGGCCGCTATGATACCGCCCAAAATCCAGTACGCCCCATTGTTTGTTATGGTATTCCTGCTCTATCATTAATTTTTGCTCAATTGTTTATCCATACAGTTTTTTAAATTCCTTCTGCCATTTTGTATAAAGCTTCTCACTTTACTCCACTCTATGCCTGTAATGGTAGCTATTTCGTTATAGCATTTATTCTGCAGGTAAAATAATTCTACGGTAGTTCTTTGTTCGGCTACCAATTGCTGCAGGCACAAATGCATTTGGTTTAAATGTTCTTCTTTTTCCATTACACCGTTCAGATGCACGGGGTCTTCGTTTTGCATAAGCGCTACATCTATTTGTGCTTTTGAAAACTTTTTACCAGCCCTCATGCTCATAAGGCAATGATTTTTGGCTAACTGGTACAACCAGGCCTTAAAATGAGTAACTGGATATTTTTTTAATTTACTCACCAGCTCTTCAAAAATATTTAATACCGCATCTTTTGCATTCTCTTCATCTTTCAAATATTTAAGGCCCACACCATATACCAGTTCCATGTATCGCTGGTAAAGGGTAGAGAGCAGATCCAGGTTGCCGGATGATTTATACAGTTCCACCAATTCATCGTCTGGTGCATCAGAAGCAGGTATGTTTTTTAGAAAAGTCAATTTTCAAAAATAAGATAAAATAATTTGCAGGCTTTGTGTAATCTGTTAATTGGCTGCATCTGATTTAAAAATAACGATTATGAAAAAAATGTTGCTACTGATTTTACCGGTTATATTAACGGTTCTCAGCTTTACTATTAAAACAGAACATATAGTTACCGGCTTAATTTCAGATAATGCTGGCCAGCCTGTTGCTTATGCATCCATCCAGGTAAAGGGAAGCAAAATAGCTGCAGCATCTGATATGTATGGTTATTACACAATAATTACCGGGGATAAAAATGCAGTGCTTATTTTTTCGGCAGTTGGTTTTACCAACAAAGAAGAAAAAATAAATGGCAGAACGGTCATAAATGTAACCTTAAAAAAAGGCAATGCTGCATTGAGTGAAGTAGTGGTAACTGCAAATGGTAATGCCAAAATAAATAGGAAACTGGATGGATACATCATGGCTCAAACTATGCCTGGCAGAACATTTGGTGCCCCGGTAAATGACTGGGAAGATGATGGCCAAAACACAGAAGGCTACGATAACATTAGTGAAAATACTTTTTTAAAAGCCACCGAAAATCCACTCTCTACTTTTTCTATTGATGTAGATGCAGCTTCATACAGCAATGTAAGGCGCTTGCTCAGGGAAGGCCAGTTGCCACCTGCCGGTGCGGTGCGTATAGAAGAAATGATTAATTATTTTCAATACAATTATCCGCAGCCAAAAAACAAAGATCCTTTTTCTTTTACTACAGAAATGAGTGATTGTCCCTGGAACCCACAGCATAAATTAGTGTTGATAGGCATGCAGGGTAAAAAAATTCCGGTTGAAAATCTTCCTCCTTCCAATCTTGTTTTTTTAATTGATGTATCTGGCTCTATGCAAACAGCCAATAAATTGCCGCTGGTAAAATCATCTTTAAAAATGCTTACCGATCAACTTAGGGAACAAGACAATGTTTCTATAGTTGTGTACGCAGGTGCTGCAGGCCTGGTACTTGCGCCCACAAGTGGTAGCAATAAAACAGCCATTAAAGATGCACTGGAAAGATTAAGTGCCGGAGGTTCTACAGCAGGTGGTGCGGGCATACAACTGGCTTATAAAACGGCTAAGGAAAATTTTAATAAAAAAGGAAACAACAGGGTCATTCTCTGCAGCGATGGAGATTTTAATATTGGCATGAGCAGCGATGATGAAATGGAAAGGCTGATAGAAACCGAAAGAAAATCAGGTGTGTTTTTAACGGTGCTGGGTTATGGCATGGGCAATTATAAAGATAACAAAATGCAAAAGCTTGCAGACAAGGGCAATGGCAACCATGCTTACATTGATGGCATACAGGAAGCCAAAAAAGTATTGGTGAATGAATTTGGCGGCACACTGTTTACCATTGCCAAAGACGTGAAACTGCAGGTAGAATTTAACCCGGCCAAAGTGCAGGGCTACCGTTTAATTGGTTACGAAAACCGCATGCTGAAAAAAGAAGATTTTAATAACGATAAAAAAGATGCCGGCGACCTGGGCAGTGGGCACACGGTAACAGCATTGTATGAAATTATTCCGGTGGGAGTACCTTCTGATTTTATTAAAAGTGTGGATGGTCTTAAATACCAAAAACAATCCACGGCATTAAGCCCTTCTATTTTTAATGAAGAACTAATGACTATTAAATTCAGGTATAAAGCACCAGATGCTGATGTAAGTAAATTGATTGTACACCCCATGGTGGATAGTAAAATTGCTTTGGCCAATACATCGGAGAACTTTAGGTTTGCTGCTGCTGTGGCATCATTTGGCATGCTGCTGAGAGATTCTGAATTTAAAGGGCAGGCCTCTTATGCGGCTGTTTTGCAATTAGCCAGCAATGCAAGAACAATAGATATAGAAGGTTATAGAAAAGAATTTGTGAGTATGGTGGAGACTGCGCAGTTGTTGGCAAAAAAAGATGAAGTAAATAAAGAAATTTTGGTGCAAAATAAGTAATGACGATTTGATTTATAAATTAGCCCAATACTTCTGTTCGGCATTTACCAAACCTAATCGCACAAAACCTAAAAGAAATTCCGTTTGGTATAAGCTGAAAACAAGGCCGACAGTTTATTTTTCGTAATAACGACGAAGCTGTATTTGTTTGATTCTTAATTTCTATTTCATCGCACAAATACACAGGGCAATCATATTAGGATTGCCTCATATGCTACACTTGCATATATAAACCTGTTATTTATTTTAGTTTAAAGGTTCGTT
>JBKJSJ010000359.1:0-13358 GCA_046595965.1 Ferruginibacter sp. | reverse complement strand
AATTTCCTGATGCCAAAAACCCTGCACAGTTTTTTCTGGCAGGCGCATCTATGCAAAATATTAAAGGCACGCTGAGAGATGGAGAACAAAATTTTTATAATATAAAACTCCATGGCGAATACCGCAACCGCACCCGCAACAAAAAATGGGACATACTGCTTAAAGGAGAATTTTACCTGAACGGATTAAACAGCGGCGATTATAATGTAACGGCTAACCTTAGCCGCTTTTTAAATAAAAAACTGGGGGATGTAAAATTATTTTTCAGCAACACCAACCGTAGCCCTTCTTTTATTTTTGATAACCGCTCGTCGTTTAACTTGGGCAACAACAATAATTTTAATAAAGAAAATATTACCAGTTTTGGTGCCACGGCTACCAATCCATTTGTGCAACTTGGGTTTACCAATCACCTGCTCACCAACTACAGTTATTTTTATAATTATTATCAAACTGCTCAAAGCAGCAAACTCATAAACGTACTCCAGATTTCTGCAGCCAAAAAAATTAAGCTTACAAAAAAAATAAATTGGTACCTCGATGCTGTGCTTCAGCAAACAGATGCAGCAGCACCTGTAAGAGTGCCCTTGCTTTTTACCCGCAGCCGGGTTGCTTTTGAAGGGAACTTCTTTAAAAACTTAAACTTGAGTACCGGCCTTGAGATAAGATATTTTACCCCTTACAAGGCCAATAATTATTCTCCATTAGTGGGTCAGTTTACGCCCCAAGATTCAGTTACTATAAAAAATCTTCCAGACATTCATGCATTCTTTCATTTTCGCATTAAAAGTTTTACCGGCTTTTTGCGGGCAGAAAATCTGAACACAGCTAGTTTAAAAAATGGCTTTGGTTTTATCAACAATAATTTTGCTGCACCCCATTTTCCTACACCCGGAATGATTATACGGTTTGGCGTGAGGTGGTGGTTTGTTAATTAGTTAAGCATATCTGATACTGATATTAGTAGTCCCAAATAAGTACAGGTAAAATTTTTATAAACCTGCTGCATGCTGTACAGCTTAATATTTATAACGGATAGATATTGATTCTGGCTACAGATTTGCAGTAGTAAAGGGTATGCGGCGCACTACTTTCAATGGCGCACTGCTTAAATTTGAATAAAAATATTTTAATGCATTTTAATAATGGGTATTGCACTAAAAACAATCTGTGAGGTTCTTAAGAAAATCTTTAAAGCCATTTTTATAAGAAAAAAAGACTGCTGCAAATAGCTTTAAAAAAGTTAGTTATTTATTCAGCGGTTACTTTTTTAATTTGTACTACTCCATAAATCATTTTTTCCAGGTTTTTTTCCTGTATAAATTGTGCGGTGATGCTGCTGGCGCTGGTAAGAATTTTTTCTATGCTGTCTTTATCTGCACCCAATATTTCAAAGGTTTTATTTTTTGCATCTTCTGCACGCATGCCTTCTGTTTGCTGCAACGCTTCCCTAACTGCAAAAAACTGCAGGCCTTCGTCTTTTAATTTTCCGGTTTCTGCTATCATCCAGCTAAGTGCATAAAAATAATTTTTATCCATCATTACAAACCATTCATTGCTGCCTGCATCAGGCATCACATTGTATTTGGAATTTATAATTTCCGGCACAAGATATTTCTCTGTACTTATCTCCTTTGCTCCGCTATCTGTAAGTTGTATCATTCCCCGCAATGCCTGTGGGTAAATGCTTAGCCATCGCAGGTCTCTTCTTAGTTCATGTACCTGTGATTCCATTTCAATAAATTTCCCCCCAGTATTTTTTACAAACAATTTTATTTCTTCTATTTCATCTTCATAAAAACGCTTTATAGCTTTGGCTTCTTCTTTAGCATCAAGCCAGTCTGCCTCCTGTAGTTTTGCTTTTATCTTTTTTATGCGTACCGGTTTTTCTCCTATCCACTCATGGCTTAGCAATACATCATTGATGTACTGAATTTTTTCCCTCGCCTGCGCCTGCATATATTCTCTAATATGCACCGGCACAGTGGAATGTGTCAAAAATATTTTTGCATAGTTATCATAGTAATCTACTGCACCCATGCCGTCTTCCAGCAACTTAAAATATTCTTTTAGTTTGGTAAACTTTTTTTTATTGTGCAGGTTAGCATACAGCCTGCTCAGTGCTTCCAGCATAAAGAGGGGTGTGCGCACATCGTTGCTGTACAACCACAGTGCAGGATTTTTTTCTTTTACAGCCTGCTGCAAAAGCGTTTCTACTTTGGTTAAAAAAAACTCAAATCTTGCTGGTCCGTTTTTCATATTGTTTTGTTTCAGTTGTAATTAAAATTTTTCAAAAAATGCTACGGTTCCACCTACCCAGGTTTTATCTTTATTGTAGCGGGTGCCTATCATTTTGCCTTTGCTCAGCCGGCTAAGATTATGCACAGCCACAGGTCTTTTTGCTCCTTCTTTCCAAAAATAAAATAAACGGATTTCGGCTTTGGCCGGATCATCCATGGTTTCTATTATGGAAGCATAATTTACTTTGCGCTGCAGTATCCAGTTTTCCGGATCTTTAATGGCATCAATATCAGCCTGGGTTACATCTATCACTACACCCATGCCCGCAAAGGAAAACAAGGGTTTTAAAACATATTCTTCTAAGGGCACAGGCTGGGTTACTTCATTGAGAAAAAATGTTTCGGGCACATAAGGGTTATCTATAAAGGGTAGTGTGAATTTACTGATGCGGTAAAACCAATTGGGATGAGGCACCCATTCTACCTTATATTTTTTTGTAAGGTCAATCATTTCGCCCAAGCCTTCCTGCTGCTGAAGATCATCAAAAATGAGCCGGTTATAAATGCGGTGAATGGCAGTTTTTTTTCCATCATTCATATAAAATAATTCATCATCTTCTGCTATCAGTTTGGTAAGGCAAATCGTTTTTATACCTAGTAGTTTTTCAGTGCAGTAAAAATCAATTCTTGTTTTTTGCTGCTCCGGAAAAATTTCAAGAAGAATAACATTTTCTGCTGAATGATTCTTTAAAATAATTTCTTTTAAAAAAGCGGTATAACTTTCTTTATCGTATCCATTAAGATAAGCGGAATGGGTAGCCGGAACATGGGAATATGCTGCAGTTAATTCGCTGTGATATGCCTGAAAGGCAAAGAGGGTAGGGAAGCCCTGCATCTCTATCAGTTGAGGTTCCAGTACACCCGCTTGATTTTGGCAAATTCCAAAATCAAATACCAGGCATTGCGGATGCGCATCTTCGCCCGGTACATTTATATTTTGAGGAATACTTCTTTGAGTAAGTTCTTTAAAATTATCAGCCGTTATCACATCCAGGATTTCTTCACATGCATCCAGCATTTTTTTAGTAAAATCTTTTGGAATAAAAATAGGGGTTTCTGCATTTCTAAAATCAAGAGCACCGGGGTGAAGTGCTTCTACCTGCTGCAGATAATGATGGTATTTTTCCTGGGTAAAATTTTTATTAAACGCTTGCCTCAGTTCTTTTTGCATAAAATCTGTTTTAAAGATTGGATGCTAAAAATAATGAAAAGGAATGGGATCGCTGATCTTAGGGATCAAAAAGATTTTGCTGGATGTAGAAGGCAAAAGTCTGGGGCCGTGAGTCTGTGTCAAATAGTCAATAGTCGTGAGTCAATATGCAATGGAACTTCGTTATCAACTTCTGTAGTAAAATATATGTGATATAAAATAAACTTCAAAGATCCACTATTCGCTATTCACTATTCACAGCTCCGCCATCTGCATTTTATCTGCCGCCTTCTGAAGAAAGTTGGGTAGCACATGTGAATAGGTATGCAAAATTTTATCAGGATCATTCAGGTGTTCTATCATCGACTTCCATTTTTCTTCGCCATGATTTTCTATCACCGTTTTTTTCTTATCAGATGTTTGCAGGTAGAGACTCATACCCAGGGCATCCGCTTCGGGGTGAAACTGTGTGCCAATCATATTTTCATTAAAACGCACGGCCATAATGGCTCTTTCCAAAACTACATGTGGCCTGTTTTTTTCAATGGCAAGAATAGAACCACCCATCTTTTTTATAGTATTATGGTTGGGCCCAGTTACCTGGTAATCCCTGCTGTCAACCGCATAGAAAGGATCTTTTAAACCTGCAAAAATGGGTTCATTTTCTGCATCTTCTAAATAGTGAATAGGGAAAACGCCAAAAGAAGTGCTCATTCTTTTGGTTACTGCAGCAATGCTGTAATGCCTGCAGGCCAGTTGAAAAGAGTGGCAGATAAAAAACACCTGCTTTTTAATAATGTTGGCTTCGCTGGCATTAAATTTCTCAAGCCTGTTTAGCCAGCGAAAATAAACAGCTTCCCATTCGCTGCCCTCACTTTCCAGCGGGCTGCCCGGGCCACCGCTCGATATATATACATCATAACTCATATCCGGGACTTCTTTATTTATTCTCACTTCAAACTCATCCTTTTGAAGATCCAGGTTGTTGAATTCTGCAAACTGGTTTAAAATTTCACGCAAACAGCGCATGCCCTGGTTATCTACCCCTTCATATAAATCTAATATTGCTACCCGTATCATAGTTTTATCATTCCAATTCATGCGCCAAACATAACAATTATTTAAAACATTTTTTGTCGTACTGTATTCAATTTTTATTAACGCTATGTGTAAAAAATTATCAGTCAGCAATTGTTAGCAGCATTACGGCTTTTAGCAAAGTTCCTTTTAAGGCCATTCTCATTACCTTTGCCCACTTAATTATGAAGACAAAGAGTATAAAACGAGATAAGGTTAACATCATTACACTGGGCTGCAGTAAAAATATGGTGGATAGTGAAGTATTGAGCGGACAGTTGCTTGCCAATGAAATTGATACGGTACATGAAAATACAAAAAGAGATCACAATATTGTTATCATCAATACCTGTGGGTTTATTGAAAAAGCAAAGGAAGAAAGCATCAATACCATTTTAGATCATGTGGAGCTTAAGAAGCGGGGCAAACTTGATAAAGTATATGTAACGGGCTGCCTCAGCGAACGCTACAAACAAAACCTGGAAATAGAAATACCAGAGGTGGATGCTTATTTTGGTACTATGGAGTTGCCCATGATTTTAAAAAGATTTGAGGCAGATTATAAAGGCGAACTAATAGGCGAAAGATTGCTGAGCACGCCACAGCATTATGCCTACATGAAAATTAGTGAGGGCTGCAACCGTACCTGTTCTTTTTGCGCCATTCCTTTAATGCGGGGCTTGCATGTGAGCAGGTCGATAGAATCGCTGGTGGAAGAAGCCAAAAAATTAGTGCAGCGTGGCGTAAAAGAAGTGATGCTGATAGCACAGGAGCTAACTTATTATGGCCTGGATATTTATAAAAAAAGAGAACTTCCCAAATTGTTGCATGCACTGGCAGATGTGCCGGGACTTCAATGGATTCGCCTGCATTATGCATATCCCTCTAAATTTCCGATGGAGATTATAGATGCCATGAAGGAAAGAGAAAACATTTGCAATTACCTGGATATGCCGCTTCAACATGCCAGCAATGGCATGCTGAAAGCCATGAAGCGCAATATATCAAGGGAAGAAATGGAAGACTTGATTGGAGACATACGCCAACGCATACCCGAAATTTGTTTGCGTACTACTTTAATTGCAGGATTTCCCGGCGAAACAAGAGATGATGTGGAAGAACTGAAAACCTTTTTGGAGAAAATGCGTTTTGACAGGGTGGGCACTTTTACTTACAGCCACGAAGAAGATACCAGTGCACATGCCCTGATTGATAATATTTCTGCCGAAGAAAAAGAAGAAAGAGCACTGGAGATTATGGATGTGCAACAGGAAATATCCTTAGAAAAAAACCAGGAGAAAATAGGTAAGACTTTTAAAGTAATTATTGATAAAAAAGAATCGGGTCGCTGGCTGGGCCGCACAGAATTTGACAGCGTGGAAGTAGACAATGAAGTAATTGTAAACAGCCCTAAAAAATTAATCATTGGCGATTTTGTAAATGTGAAAATTACCAAAGCTTATGATTATGATTTGGAAGGAGAGTTGATTTAAACAAGTATATTTATATACTTAAATAAATATTTACGAGGATTTTTTAATTCATCTACAGCGCCAGGAGTTGGTTGTAAACCCAGCACACAACGATTACACATTTTTAAAAATGAAGTGATAAATGAATACCACTGCCCAATTTATTCCTTACAGCAGTACCGGTTTTTTTTCTACCATTATTTCGGATTATATTTCGGGCAATGAGTTGTTAAAATCATTTTACAGTCATCCTGTTTCTATTGATGGAATAAAACTGGCCATTGAGGATAGAAAGAAATTTGCCAGCAACCGAAAAGTATTAACGGAGGTGTTGAACAAACAATATGCTGATCAAAACATTTCTACCCAACAGCAATTAAACATTCACCAATTAAACAATGAAAATTGTTTTACCATTACCACAGCCCACCAGCCTAATATTTTTACCGGCCATTTATATTTTATTTACAAAATTCTGCATACTATAAAACTAGCAGAAGAACTGCAGCAGCAAATACCCGGCAATTTTTTTGTGCCTGTATATTATATGGGCAGCGAAGATGCCGATCTGGAAGAACTAGGTGAAGTAACGATTAACGGTAAAAAATATATTTGGGAAACCAAACAAACCGGTGCAGTGGGAAGGATGAAAATTGATAGGTATTTCATAACAATTATTGATGCAATAGAAGGTCAGTTATCTGTAGAACCTTATGGCAAAGAAATTATTTCTTTTATAAAAAAAATCTATACACTTCACAAAACCATCGAACAGGCCACGTTTGAGCTGGTAAACGAATTGTTTGCAGCTTATGGCCTGCTCATTTTATTGCCCGATAATGCCCTTCTGAAAAAAGAATTTGCACCCATCATAACCAAAGAATTAAAAGAACAATTTTCTCACAAAGCCGTTAGTAAAACTATGCGCTTTTTTCCTGCAGCATATAAAGTGCAGGCAGCAGGCAGGGAAACTAATTTGTTTTATTTAAAGGATGATAGCAGGGAGAGGATAGAGAAAGTCAATGCTGAATGGTCAATAGTCAATAGTCCTGTTAGGTTTGAGGAGCATTCAATTTTAGAAGAGTTGAAAATTAATCCTGAGCGTTTTAGTCCTAATGTTATTCTGCGGCCCGTTTTTCAGGAACTGGTATTGCCCAATATCATCTTTATTGGCGGAGCTGGCGAACTAGCCTATTGGATGGAACTGAAAAAAGTTTTTGAAGCAGTGGCTGTACCCTTCCCGGTAATGGTTTTGCGCAATTCATTTATGATAGTACCCCAAAAAGCAACAAAAAAAATAAAAGGGCTGAATATGGCCGTTGTTGATTTTTTTAAACCAACCGATTTTTTAATGGAACAGGTTGTAAAAAAACATTCTGCCCAACAACTTAATTTTTCTGAAGAAAAAAATATACTGTCACAACTTTATAAAACCATTCAGGAAGTTGCAGCCGCAGCCGATGCTTCTTTATTAAATCATGTAGATGCACTGCATAAAGGGGCCGCAAAAAAAATTGCTCAGTTAGAAAAGAAAATATACAAAGCCGAAAAGAAAAAATTTGAAACGCAGCATCGGCAGGTAGAAAAAATTAAAAACCTGTTATTTCCTGGTGGCAACCTGCAGGAAAGAGTGGATAATATACTGCCATACTATGCCAGATATGGCAGGGGTTTCATAGATACACTCTACAAAAATTCACTGGCATTGCAGCAGGAATTTACCATCTTAACCGAAACGGAATAATTTATTTTATTTTTTAAGGAATTTTGTAAAACAAAAAAAATGTGGATGCATTTTGGGTACTCATTATTTGTAGTTGGCAATTTTTATAAGTTTGCTTACGTCTGTAACAGTAATCTTTCTTCCTTTGGCGGTTAAAATGCCGGCTTCTTTAAATTCAGAAAGTATGCGCACAACATTTTCTCTGGCTGTGCCTACCAGGCTGGCCAAATCATCTCTGCCCATATTAATTTCTACCGGCATACCCGGCTTAAAATTTACTTTATATTTTTCTCTTAAAACAATTAGCTGCAGGGCCAGTCTTTCTCTTACAGATTTACGGGAAAATAGCGTGAGACTATTGGCCAGCACAGCAAACTCATGGCTTAAAGTTTTAAGTAGTTTGCGGTTTAATATATCAGATTGCTTGAGTGTATCCAGGAAATCTTTCTTAGGAATAAAAGCAATTTTACTTTCTTCCAGTGCTGCTGCAGAATCGGGAAAACGATCTTCGGAAAGTATAGCATGATAGCCCAGCAATTCACCGCTGTTGGCTACATAAATTATCTGTTCTTTTCCTTCTTCATCCACTTTATATTTTTTTACTTTTCCATCAGTAATATAAAAAATACCATCGGGGTAAGCAGCTTCCCTGAAAATTATTTCTCCTTTTTTGTATTTCTTCTGTGTTTTATGATAAAGTAATAATTCCAGGTCTGCCTGGGGGAGATCGGTTAAGATAGATTCACTTTTAAAATCCCATTTGTCTATGGGAAAAATGCCTTTTAAACTCATAGTAAGTTCAAATTTACCCTTTTAAAAATGATTTAAATCACTTTTTGGATTGATAAGATTTACTCTTTTAAATGCCCGTTAAAACTAACTTTACATTATCAATGCAAAAGCCGACAAAGAAGCAAGTATATAAACCCCCGGAATAATTAAACAACAGAATGCGGATAGTTAACTAAGCAAATTTTTTTAAGCACGCAAAAAAAATTAACACACAAGCCAGGTTATTAGTTTAGAAATTAAAATATTAAAAAACTAGCATCTATAAAACATACCATTGGTTCCGGAAATAAATAAAATACCCTTTGGCTTTTCATCAGATAAAGAGTTAGATGAGCTTTACCCTTCTTCTATACAGCAATTGGCTCATAAACACTGGACACCTTTGCAAGCAGCAATAAAAGCTGCCGATTACCTTGCTGCAGAACCACAGGTAAAAATATTAGACATTGGGAGTGGGGTAGGCAAGTTTTGCCTGGCAGCAGCCCGCATAAAACCTGCTGCATTTTTTTATGGTATTGAACAAAGAAAAAATTTAATAAGCTATGCTGAGGCGGCTAAAGAAAAAACCGGCATTGCAAATGTGACTTTTATACAGGGAAATTTTACGCAGATTAATTTTCAGCAATACGACCATTTTTATTTCTTCAATTCTTTTTACGAAAACATTTCTGTAGCTCATAAAATAGATAGCAGCATAGCCTATTCTTACGAATTATATAATTACTACAACCGATACCTGTATAAAGAATTAGAAAAAATGAAAGCGGGTACCAAAATGGTGACCTATCACAGTATGGAAGAAGCGGTGCCGGAAGGATACGAATTGTTAGGCTCGGAAATGGATGAAGATTTAAAGTTTTGGTTAAAGCGGGATTAAATATTTTTTGTGCCAACGCTTTTTAAATAAGAATGAAAAAGGAGAAACAGATGATGAATGAACAAACAAAGAAAAAGCCCAATTATTTTTACTCATTATTCAATCATAAATGTCCGCATTGCCGGCAGGGAAATATGTTTGAAGACAAACATATTTTTCATTTAAAAAGTTTTATGAAGATGAATAAAAACTGCCCGGTATGCGGGCAAAAAACAGAAATAGAAGCAGGCTTTTATTATGGTACGGGTTATGTAAGTTATGCGCTCACAGTTGCATTTTCTGTTACCACATTTGTGGCCTGGTGGGTATTGGCCGGCTTTTCTTCCAGGGATAACAGGATATTCTGGTGGCTGGGCATCAATACAATTTTACTGCTGCTTATACAACCTTACCTCATGCGTTTATCAAGGGCGGTGTGGCTGGCAGTATTTGTAAAATATGATGTTAACTGGTCTGTAAAAAGCACAACTTTATTATCAACAAAATCCAAAGAATAGAATCCCGCTTATTTAAATCCTTCAATTATGAAAAATGTTCAACGCACTTAAATTATCCAACCTGCAAATACTGCCTGTTCTTTTACTTCTTTTATTTGCAAAAGGCTGTACCCAAATTTCTAACAGCAATTTAATTGCTGCACCCAAAGAAGAAAATCCTTATGAGCGTTTATTAAATGGCAATGAAAGGTTCTCTCATTTAAAATCAACCCATCCACATGAAGACCTTCGGTGGTTAAAAGAATTATCGGAAGAGCAGCATCCCTTTGCCGTAGTAGTATGTTGTTCCGACAGCAGGGTTTCACCCGAAATTATTTTTGATCAGGGAATGGGAGATTTATTTGTTATCCGCACGGCTGGCAATATTATCGGGTCAATAGAAATGGGCAGCATTGAATATGCAGTAGAACACCTGGGCGTAAAATTGGTGCTGCTGATGGGCCACGAAAAATGCGGTGCAGTAAATGCTTTTGTGATCGCAGGCAAAGCGTCGGGGCATATAAAAGATATTATAGACAGCCTGAAAAATGAAGCAGAAATAATAGCCATTCCAGCATCGGATAAAAACCGTTTGGATGATTGTGTTACAGCCAATGTAATGCATGGTATTAAACAATTGCATACCCAGTCAATTATCCTGACAGAAAAAATAGAGAAAAATGAATTGGCAATTATTGGGGTGCGTTACGACCTGGATGATTTTAAAATTGTTGCTGTTAAGCAGTAAAAAAAATATGGAAAAACAATCAGATAGATTTACAGCAAATCTTATTAATAAAATCTTCTCTGCATTTTCGCAGAAGGAAGTAAACGAACTTATTGAAGCAGCTATGAAAGATTTAAAAAATACTAAAACCAGCAATGCTTCTATGATTCTTTTTATAAATAACATAACAGCTCAATTGGAATTATTTAATCCTATGAAAAAAACTGCACAGCAATGGAGTAATATCAGCATGGCAAAAATTCTTATTAACCGGGAACAAAACAAATTGGCGGCAGTTTAAAAATGATTGGGTTAGTAATATGATCGTTTTTTTTAAATCTTTTGTTTAGTGGGTTTACGAGTTTAGGGATTTAGGATAAATCCCTAAATAGCCAATCATTAATAAATAATTAAAATGTTTGTTCCCAAGATATTTGAAACTTTAAAAAATTACAACCGCCAGCAGTTGGGCAAAGATGTACTGGCTGGCCTCATTGTAGGTATTGTAGCATTGCCTCTAGCCATTGCATTTGCCATAGCTTCGGGCGTATCTCCCGAAAAAGGTTTATACACAGCAGTTATTGCAGGCTTTATAATTTCGGCCATGGGCGGCAGCCGGGTGCAGATAGGTGGCCCTACAGGAGCGTTTATTGTAATTGTGTATGGCATTGTGCAACTGTATGGAATTAATGGTTTAATCATTGCCACATTTATGGCCGGCGTAATGCTCATTATCATGGGGCTGGCACGCATGGGTTCTGTAATAAAATTTATTCCGCATCCATTAATCATCGGGTTTACCAGTGGTATTGCGCTCATCATATTTTCTTCGCAGGTAAAAGATTTTTTGGGTTTAAATATGGGTGTTATTCCTGCTGATTTTTTAGATAAATGGAAAAGTTATTTCAGCAATTTTGATTCTGTAAATTTGTACGCTGCATTCATTGCAATAGTAACTGTTTTAATAATTTTATTGTGGCCAAAAGTTACCCGCAAAATACCAGGTTCATTAATTGCTATCCTCGCAACCACAGCGGCCATGCAATGGCTGCATATTCCTGTAGAAACTATTGGCAGTAAATTTGGAAGTATTCCTTCTTCTTTTCCTATGCCCTCCTTTCCTTCTATAGATTTTGCAACCATTAAAAATTTAATACAGCCTGCATTCACTATTGCGCTACTCTGCGGCATTGAGTCCTTATTATCTGCAGTTGTTTCCGATGGGATGATTGGAGGCAATCATAAATCTAATATGGAACTGATAGCGCAGGGAACGGCCAATATATTTTCTGCACTCTTTGGCGGCATACCTGCCACGGGTGCCATTGCCAGAACTGCTACCAACGTAAAGAATGGTGGCCGCACACCGGTAGCGGGCATTGTGCATGCCATTACATTATTGCTCATCATGTTATTTATTGGCAAATGGGCCGCATTAATTCCCATGGCTACCCTGGCCGGAATATTGGTAGTGGTGGCCTATAATATGAGTGAGTGGGAAAGTTTCAGCGCTGTTTTAAAAGGACCCAAAAGTGATGTGGCTGTAATGCTCATTACTTTTTTACTTACTGTACTTGTAGATCTTACGGTGGCTATTGAAATAGGAATGGTATTGGCAGTGTTTCTTTTTATGAGAAAAATGATACAGTTTAGTGATGTAAGCATATTTAAAAAAGTGATGGAAGAAAATGAAAATGGTAAGGATGCTGAGGCGGTAGATAATTATTTAATTCCGGAGAATGTAGAAGTGTTTGAAATTACCGGCCCGCTTTTTTTTGGTGCTGCCTATAAATTTAAAGATGCCATGCGCTTTATAGAAAAGCCTCCTAAAATACTCATCGTCCGTATGCGCCAGGTGCCCATTATTGATGCCACAGGAATTAAAACAATTGAAGAAGTATTTAAAAATTCAAAACACAGGGGCACAAAAATTATTTTATCGGAAGTGCATAGCCTGCAGGTGAGAGAAGAATTAAAAACAGCAAGGTTGCTTTTTGCAATTGGCAAGGCCAATGTTACGGATACTCTTACAGAAGCATTAGACAGGGCTAAAAAAATATTAAGCGACCAGGCGATGGAAAAAATGCAATAAGGATTAAAAAAGAAATCAGCAGGATAATGATTGTTCTTCCTGCACTATTAAATTTTTGAATCGTTATTGTTTATTTTCTCCGCCATAGCCAGCACTTCATTCTCCATCTGTATTTTATAATCAGTAAGTTTTTTTGCAACAGTCTCATCATGTGTTGCAATAATTTGTGCGGCCAGTATGCCTGCATTTTTTGCGGCATTTAAAGCTACCGTTGCCACCGGTACACCATTGGGCATTTGCAAAATAGATAAAATAGAATCCCATCCATCTATAGAATTGGAAGATTTTACCGGCACACCAATTACAGGAAGAATTGTATAAGCTGCCACCATACCGGGCAGATGTGCAGCACCACCCGCACCTGCAATAATTACTTTTATGCCCCTTGCTTTTGCTTCGGTTGCATAAGTGCGCATGCGGTCGGGAGTGCGGTGTGCAGATACAATGGTTAATTCAAAAGGTATGTTTACCTGTTGCAAAAAATCTGCCGCAGCCTGCATTACCGGCAGGTCCGACTGACTTCCCATGATGATACCGATGATTGGTTGCATGTTTTGTGTTTAGTCAATGGTCAAAAATCAATATTCAATGTTCAATGTTCAATGTTCAATGTTCAATGTTCAATGTTCAATGTTCAATGTTCAATGTTCAATGTTCAATGTTCAATGGTTC
>JBKJSJ010000271.1:0-3585 GCA_046595965.1 Ferruginibacter sp. | reverse complement strand
TACCATCCCATAATCCATGGCTTTCTATTGGCTGCATCAAAAGGGTGTAGGTTTCGCATTTAAAAAAAGAAAACCATTTGCAAATAAATTTGCCTAAAACTTCCTGCAGCAATTCGTTCAATCCTTCATCGGAGCTCTCAAAACTTTCAACTTTGAACTTTGAACGCTGAACTGTTAAAACCGCCCATTGGTGCCAGTCGGGTTCTTTATCAAAGGTTCCGTTTTTGCCACTGCCCATTAGTTTATAAAAAGAAATATTTTTATTGGCCCACAAAGGAAACCGGTGTATGGCCATTGCAAGCAATGCAAAAGGAATGAATATTTTTTTATACCGGATGATGGTTAATGATACAAGCATATTGTAGCGGCAAGATAAATCAATAGGTCATTAAGTTAATAGGTCATTGAGTCATTATTATAAAAAGGGCCTTAAAATGATTGCAGGGTATGGCTTGTTTTGTTGAGCAAAAATATATTGCTCAGGGGCTGCCGGATGTGAAAGGGAAGCCCCACCTAAGTGGGGCCGTAGCAAAGCGGAGCCTGCAACAGCCGGAACAAATGTATCCTAATTGTATTGAGATGATAACCCATAAAAATGCCTTTCAAAATAAAATGAAAGGCATTTTTAATTAATAGGAAATATTTTAAAACTGTTCCAGTTTGCTAAAAAAGAAATTGCCTTCAATAGCTGCGTTCTCATCACTGTCGCTGCCGTGTACTGCATTTTCGCCAATAGAAGCGGCGTATAATTTACGGATGGTTCCTTCTTCGGCCTGTGCAGGATTGGTAGCACCTATCAGTTTACGAAAATCTTCCACTGCATTTTCTTTTTCTAAAATTGCGGCGGCTATAGGGCCACTACTCATAAATTCTACCAGCTCGCCATAAAAAGGACGTTCTTTATGTACTTCATAAAACTGCCCGGCTTTTTCGGTACCCAGGTGAATCATTTTCAAAGCCACAATTCTAAAACCTGCGGCATTAATCATAGATAAAATTGCACCGGTATGGCCTTTTACAGTGGCATCCGGCTTTATCATGGTGAAAGTTCTGTTGCTCATTTATTTTATATTTTGGGCGCAAAGATAAGGTTCTTGTTAATTTGCTGCTTAGCTTATTTGCTAATTAGCTAATTACACCTACTTTTGCGCCTCATTATGATGCAACCGATAGAAGGAATATTTTCAGAATTATCCAATCCAAGGAAGGTGGTGATTACCATGCACCAAAAACCGGATGGCGATGCGATGGGTTCTACGCTGGGTTTATTTCATTTTTTAAAACAACTGGGTCATGATGTTTGCGTAATTTCTCCTACCAACTGGGCATCTTTTTTAAACTGGATGCCGGGTTGCAAAGAAGTGATGGATTACGATAAAAATGCTGCAACAGCCAACCAGTTGATTGCTTCGGCAGACTGGATTTTTTGCCTGGACTTTAATACCCTTGGACGCACTAAAAATATGGAGCAGGCCCTCCTGGCAGCAGCAGGCCAAAGAATTTTAATAGATCATCACCAGGCACCACAAACAGAAGTATTTGCTTATGGCATAAGCGATACTGCCAAAAGTTCTACAGCAGAAATGGTCTTTGATTTTATAGCAGCAGCAGGATATGCTGATAAAATAAATGAGGAAGTGGCAGAATGTATTTACACAGGTGTAATGACCGATTCTGGTTCGTTCCGGTTTCCTTCTACCACGGCTAATGTACACAAACTGGTAGCTTTTCTTAAAGAAAAAGGACTGCAGCACAGCAAAGTTCACGAAGCTATTTATGATAATTTTTCGGAGAACCGGTTGCGTTTTATTGGCAATGTATTGCTAAACAGGATGGAAGTTTTTTACGAATACAATACTGCACTCATAACCATTCCGCAAGGCGACCTGCTGAAGTACGATGTAAAAACGGGCGATACAGAAGGGCTGGTAAATTATCCCTTGAGCATAGAAGGCATTAAGCTGGCGGCCATAATTATTGATAGGGGAGAAGAACGCAAATGTTCTTTTAGAAGCAAAGGCGATTTTGATGTAAATACCTTTGGCCGTACATATTTTGGCGGCGGTGGACATTTTAATGCAGCAGGCGGACAAACAAGTTTACCATTGGAAGAAGCGGCAGCCCATTTTATTATGGCCATGAAAGAAAATAAAGATCAATTGTACACATATAAATTTTAAAAAAAATAAACACAAAAACCAAATGAAAAAAGTTTCTTTTGTAGCAATCTTATTTGTGCTGGCATTGTCGGCCTGTAAGGAGTCTTTTAAAAAAGGCGATAATGGATTAGAGTATAAAATTATTTCTTCCGGCAAAGGAGAAGTTATTCCTTACGGACATTTTATGCAGATACATGTAGCACAGTTTTATAACAATGGCAAAACAGATTCATTGTTATCAGATTCCCGTACCAGCCCACAAGGCAGCATGGTAGAGGTTTTAGATTCGGTGGGTACACCCCCGCAATATTTTAAAATCTTAAATCAGTTAAGAAAAGGGGATAGTCTTGTTATCAGGCAGTTGACCGATTCTGCTTTTAAAGCTAACCCTGAAAGTATGCCTCCCTTCTTTAAAAAAGGAATGTACCTGATTACTACCGTAAAAATGGAGAACATTTATGCCACCCGTGAGCAGGCAGACAGTGCAAGAGCGAAAGGTATGGCACTGGCCCAGGAAAAACAAAAAGTGCTGGCAGCAGAACAAATTAAAAAAGACGATAAAACACTTACAGATTATTTTGCAAAAAATAATATCCAGGTAAGCAAAGCTGCATTGGGTACTTATGTGCAAATTACTCAACCCGGTAGCGGTGCCAATATTGATACCAGCGTGGTTGTAAAAACCAATTACACCGGAAAAACCATGGAAGGAAAAACATTTGATTCTAACACAGATCCTAAATTTAATCATCTGCAACCTTTCCTGGTGAATATGACTAATGATCCTTCATTAGGCAGTGGTGTTATTCCCGGCTGGACGGATGGTATGAAATTGCTGAACAAAGGTGCTAAAGCAAAATTTTATATTCCTTCTTCACTGGCTTATGGTGCACAAGGTGCAGGTGCTGATATTAAACCAAACAGCATCCTGGTTTTTGATATAGAAGTTGTGGATGTGTTGAACAAAGTGCAGGCATTAGCTGCTGCAGGAGAAGAGCGTAAGAAAATGGAAGCAATGCAAAAGCGTTATATGGATAGCATGCAGAAAGCTCAACCACAGCCAACTGCGCCTCAAAAATAAATAATTATTACAAGTTTTGTAAAAGGCTTCCTAAAACGGGGAGCCTTTTATTTTTACGATTTGTTATATGAATTCCACAGTTCTATAGCTTCTACTGCCTCTTTAACATCATGTACCCTTAAAATATTTGCTCCATTCATTAATGCTATCGTATTTAAAACAGTTGTACCATTCAATGCTTCATCCACATTAACTCCCAAAGTTTTATAGATGGTACTCTTCCTGGAAAGTCCAGCCAGAATGGGCCTGTTTAGCATTTTAAATACCGAAAGATTTTTTAATAAAGTAAAATTATGAGTAATGGTTTTTGCAAAACCAAAACCAGGATCGATGATGACATCATTT
>JBKJSJ010000243.1:0-4596 GCA_046595965.1 Ferruginibacter sp. | reverse complement strand
TTCCGTTGCCTGCTTTTATTGCATCCATATCATTTACAGCATTGGTATTATTTTCATCATAATTAATAAAAATACCATCCGCCATATAAGTACTGCTATCTGTATTTACTCCATATAGGTTTGCTCTTAATTGTCGCCCTGGTTTATTTTCATAAAGGGAAGTAAGCATGCTGCCACTCGATTTAGCATTTTCTTTAAATGTAAGACTGCCACCAGCCACAGTGCCCTGCACAAAGAAAGCCTGGCCGCTTTGAATAAAATTTTGCACACTGCCACTGGCTCCATAACTGCCTCCACCGGGTGTAACTACATAGTCTGCCCCCACCAGCGAAAGGGTTTGGTAACCACCCACGGCATAATTGCCGCTGAGGTAAGGATCCCATAAATAGTAAAATTCTCTTACCCCGGTTTTGCTTATAGCTCGCAAATCTATTGAAGAGGCAAATGGATTACCAATAGAAATAAATGCAGAAGCATTTACTGTTATGGGCGGCTGATCGCCTGTATATAAATTTCCTTTTGTGCGCAGCACTGTTGGTACCGCAGTGATAGTAGCCGGCCTGTCTCCCCTTACGAATGTCATATAACCCTTAGTGTTTGACGGAAAGGCTATATTGGTAGAACCCACATCTACCCAGCTATTAGTAATGGAATTAAATGTTTTTACAGAAGGTGCTGGTGTATAGGAGTCAAATCCATCGGCAGCCCAGGTAGATTTGTTACTGGTAATTTGAATACCAAAACTGGTCACCGGATTAGAGCCGGCTGTAGTAGCTCCTTCCTGCCAGGCTTGTTTAATGGTTTGAGCAGATGTAGTGGGAACCGATAAAAATCTCCATGCCTTTCGGGCAGAAATATACCGCTCTACTGTTACATTTCCTGAAACTTTATTGCCGGTATTTGAGCCAGCATTTGTTATATCTGCAAAATTGGCAGTATAGCTTACTGTAGAGATTAGGGTTAAATTACTATTGGTAGTAAATGTTTTATTATTCACATTACCAAACATCAAGTTTTTAGTAACTTTTAAAGTATCGTTAACGGTGTTTACTAAATAAACATCATTACTTATTTGCAGATCTTTTATTGCTTTTGCCTTAAAATATGAACCCGATAAAGCTTGTGCTTTGCAAGGGCTGTTCAAATTTAGTTTACCAACCTGGCAATCAATATTACTATTTGCATTTAAGTAATCGGTAAAATTTAATGTACCATTGTTGGTAAGTAATCCACCAGTTTTTACAGTTACAGAGTTGATTTGAATATTACTGGCAACATCAATTACAGGAGAATTTACCACATTTGAAATTTCAACATCATCGTTTACAGTTGGCAATGTGCCTGTACCCCAGTTTGTAGCCGTTGTCCAGTTTTGGTTGGTTGTTCCTGTCCATACTTTTGCCTTAAATACTTCATCTGCACCTAAATCTGGACCATAAGGTGCAATGCCAGTTTTTCTTGCCTGTAAATCCCAATCAATTGCAAATGATGGTGAGTATAAACCTAAGCCCCTAACACTACATATATTATTAGGGTCTAAATGTAAATCTCCATTTGCAGCATCTATAAAATTTATTATTAAACCAGAATGACTGAGTCCATCATTACTTGAGGCTGTTCGCCAATTGGCCAAAGAGAGAGCTGTAAAACCACTTGTAGCACCCACAGTGTTTGCATTAACAGCATTTAAAGCATTGTAATTGCTAATAAAACCTGCAAATGAAGCTCCGGTATTTGCTATAGCAAAATTATTACCATTGCCAGAACGTGTTATTTTAAATATGTTATTTAAAATATTTACGCTGTTTCCAATAGAATTGTACAGTAACCCCATACTATTTGAAGAACCAGTACTTGCGCTTCCTTCAATATTAATTGAATTATGATAATAATTTCTTGTCCCGGTTGCTCCAGCATCGTTCACACCAAAACATTGCATTGAATTTGTGTTAGAACCATTACTTAGGCTTATCATATTATTACTCACTGTCCAGTTACCTCCATTAGGGTAGAAACCAATAATTGATGCGGATGTTCCAGTATTTGTATTAGTAAGATTATAAATTTTATTGTAATGAGTAGTACCACCAACTACTGTATTAGAAGTAGCAATACCTGCAACAGATACATTATTAGAGCCGGTATTTGTAGCTTTTAAATTGTAAATTTTATTATCTCTCATAATATTATTGGTTGTAGCAGAATCTAAAAAGGAAATACCGACAACTGCACTACTATCGAAAACACCTGTGCTATTGCTCAAGGATTCTAGGTTATTAATATCGTTAGCCAAAATACTAACCGGATTATTACTGGAATAATAAATGCCGCTTAATAAAGTGCTTGTTGTGGAGCTATTGCTTTTTAAACCACTTATGCTATTGCTATCTAATACATTTGCACCAATACCAGCACCAGAAACTTTTACACCAAATACATTGCCTGTAGCAGTAAGTGTACTAATTGTATTTTTATTAAACGTAAGCTTAGTACCCGATAAAGAAAGAATGCCAAAAACCGGCGTAGAGACAATCGATGAACTCAAATTGGAAATACTATTACTTTTTAATATAATTTCATTTGCTGTAGTCTCATTATATATTCCTGTAACACTTTTACCAGCACCATTAGAAACAAGGTTGCTTATCACATTAGTTTTTACATTTACGATACCTGTATGAACGACAGGAGGCTTTTCCAAATAAATGCCATAAATAGTACCTGAGCTAGTAATATTTGAAACTGTATTTGTTGTAATAATGGTAGAATCAGTACCAAAATCACGGGCTACTAACCCAAATGCATCACCATTTACAAGTGTCCAGTTATTGCAAATATTATTATTTATTACTTTTTTTGGTGCAGATGTTCCACTAACCCTTTCGTAATTAAGAATGCCCAAAATATCTGTACCTCCATTAACAGAGACGTTAGAAATATTATTATTGGTATTTGTAACTAAAGTACCTGATGGTGAAGGTTGACCTGCATAAATAAAGTAAACTCTATCCGTGCCATTACTTGCAATTTTGGTAAAAGAAGTCACTATTGAATTGTTATTTACCAATTTTGACCCACTACCTGGCATTTTATTGCCATTTAAAATCAGGAAAACATTTGCTTGTGTATTTACATTTAAATTAGTGAAGGTATTATCATTAATAGTTTGATTGGTAATAACGGCTGAAATATGGGTAAATATGTATAAGTGTCTATGTCTAACAGATTGTACTGTGTTAACCATACCTCTAAAATCGTTTCCATTTACGTTTACTGTTCCACTTTTGCATTCCATGTGTATAACGCTTAAATCCCCAATGGTTGCAGCACTAAATTTTACAAAATCTTCTGTTGCGGTTCCAAATTTATTATTGTTAATATTTACAGCAGATCCCAAAAAATTAGTTGTAAGATATACAGCTCCAACCTTTGATACCTCTGAATCTGCAGGTAATGATAATACTGTTAATGTAGATACCATGGATAAACCAGAGAAAGTATTATTATTAATATTTAATACACATGTACTTGCACCAGCCTGTATAGAAACCAAATAGACTACCCATGATGTTACTGATGTATTAGCATTGGTAAATGAACAAACACCTGTTGTTGAATTTCCAAATTGGTTATTAGTAACGTTTATTGCGTTTATTATAGCTGCTGTATTATGAAATACGGAATAGGTACCTCCAGTTACACCAGTTACAGATCCGGTTACCGTATTATAATTTACATTTATTGTACCAATTACCGATGAATTAAATATAAGTTGCAAGTTGCTATTTGTGCTTGTAGCAGCAATTGTACAATTAGTAATTGTATTATATTTAATGTTGAATGTAGCAGTTGCTAAAGAAGTAACTCCAAGAGTAGCAATTGCATATATTCCATTTACTGCTGTTGTAGTTAAATTATCAGTAATGGTGATAGTATTGTTAGTGATATTGCTTGTAATTGTACCTGTAGGTTGCCCATCAGAATAGTTTTTATAAATTCCTATAATGTTTGGTGATGCACTACCTGAAATATTGCTGCTTACAACACTATTATACGATACATTTTCATTTGTTTGTTGATTTATATATATACCATATCTATCGGCAGAATTAGATACAAAAATTGTTGTGGTTGATGCTTCGCCCCAGCCATAAATACTATTGCCAGTGCCAGCAACTGAACCTCCGATATCGTTATTAGTATCTTGATATGCAGCATTTCTGCTTCCTATTAAGGTAATGCCAGCATTGCAATTGCTAATGGTATTGCCATAAAATTTATTGTTACTGTTAGCACCTGTTGCATTGCTGATATCAGCACTGTTTAATGAAGTATTTGTATGCCTTGTATTGCTATATATACCAAAAGTATTTGGGTTTGTTTTGTTTAAAGAAATAACACAATTTTGAATAGAATTATTTTGAGCACCATTAGTAGCCGATACATAAAAAAGTGAAATACCCCATTCCGTCATTTGGGTGGCTGCAGATGCTGTAGGGTTTTCCCGTATAGTAAATCCTGTTATTCTTACATAATCGGCACCTACAATTTTTATAATACCATCTACATTGCTATTTGTTGTTTGAGGATAAGAAG